>CAZHVO010000050.1:0-7560 GCA_964536195.1 uncultured Planctomycetia bacterium | reverse complement strand
TATTATAATTGAAACAGGGGCAGCCGTCAAGAAAATCTGGCCGCCAAAAGGCGGCTATTTAGACAATTCCTTGGATTTCCTTGCGGTATAAGCTATTATTAAGGGTTTTTACCTTTCTATACCGCAAGAAAACAGCCATTTTTTTTATTTTCTGTAACTCTTTTGTGTTTAAGACATTAGGCAAATTTAGAGAATTAGCATGGCATCACCAAAGCTGTAAAAGCGGAATTTTTCATCCTTAGCGTAAATATAGCTTTGACGAATTTGTGCCGGTTTAGCAAAGGCCGAGGCCAGAATAAGGTTAGTAGAAGAAGGGGTATGAAAATTAGTAATAAGAGCGTCGACTACTTTAAATTTATAGCCAGGAGTAATGTAAAAGTTAGTTGATCCGCAGAAAGCCTTAACCAAAGAGCCTTTACCTAAAGAAGCTACTGATTCTAAAGACCTAACCACAGTTGTTCCGACAGCAATTACTCTTTGTTGGTTTTTCTTAGCTTTATTTATACTCTTAGCAACTAAAGGATCAATTTCTAACCTTTCTGCCTCTATGGGATGATTGCGAATATCTTCACATTTTACTGGCCGAAAAGTAGCTAAACTGCAGTGAAGAGTTATGTAAAGTATGTTTACGCCTTTTTCTTCTATTCTTTTTATTAATTGGGGAGTAAAGTGTAGGCCGGCCGTAGGTGCGGCTACTGCACCTTTACACTTAGCATAAACAGTTTGATAGTCATCAGGATCTTGAATTTCTTTTTTTATATAAGGAGGAAGAGGCATTGCTCCTGTTTTGATAAGAAAATCATCGACATCCAGGGGCCTAAAATCTAGAATCCTCGAGCCTTTAGGAGTCTTTTCAACAATTTTAGCTCTATAGCCTCCGGGTTCAAAAGTAATAGTCTCACCTACTCTGGCTCGCTTTCCCGGTTTTACCAAAGCCTCCCAAATCCCCTTTTCTCTCTGGCCAAGCAACAATATCTCTATTTTAGCCCCACTGCTTCTTCTAGCTAAAAGCTTGGCTCTAATTACCTTAGTATTGTTAAGAATAAGGGTATCCCCTTCTTTTAGGTAATCAACTATATCCCTAAAAACTCCTGTTTTTAGGGAAGAATCCTTACGGTCTAAGACAAGAAGCCGGCAACTATCTCTAGGACTGGCTGGCTCTTGGGCTATTAAATCCTTCGGGATTTGGAAATTATACTGGCAAATATTGAAAATATTCTTAATCATCTCGGTTATTTTACCAGATAATAATAAAAGTTAAAGTGTTCAAAATCTTTTAGGAAAATTTGACTTTTGTTGATAAATATGCTATTTAATACATTAGAGTGAATAAAGAAATTAGCAAACTCCAAGAAGAGTTAGAAAAAGCCCGCTCCCAGCTATATGTCTTCTATGAACTCACCAAGGCGATGAGAACAACCTTACGCCTCGATGAAATAACTTACATTATCTTAACTGGTCTAACTGCCAATGAAGGCTTAAGATTCAATCGAGCAGTTATTTTTTTTGCTGATGACAAGGGTAAAAAGATAAACGGCTTTATGGGTATTGGCCCAATAGACAGTCAAGAAGCAACCCAAATCTGGCATAGTATTGAAGAAGAGAAAAAAAACCTCTATGACCTAATCGATAATTATAATCGCATAAAAGAGAATAAAGAAAAACCGAAATTCATGGAACTTGTTAAAGGTCTCTCTTTCCCCCTTAACAAAAAGGGAGGATTAATTTTTGATACCCTCTATGAAAAAGATGTTGTCTGGATTAAAGGTAGGCAGCGAAAGCTAAACAATGACCCTTTAGTAAAAAGCCTAGATCTTGGGGAATTTCTTATCTTCTCTCTCTGGATAAAGGGTAAACCTACCGGAGTAGTACTGGTAGATAATTATATCACTAAGAAACCTATAACTGATGACGATATAAAAATCTTTACTATGTTTATGGAACAAGCACAAGGGGCACTGGAAAACTCCCAGAGTTTTGAAAGTACCTTAACTCGAGCTCATACTGATCCTTTAACCTCTCTTTGGAACTATGGGTACTTTCAATATCGTTTGGATGAAGAAATAATCAAATCAAACACAACTACTCTCCCCCTGTCATTAATGATGATTGATATTGATGATTTCAAGAGATTCAATGACACCCGCGGCCATATTCAGGGCGATGAGGCTCTAAGACGAATAAGTGATACTCTTAAAGAGAATTGCCGTAAAATTGATATCCTATGCCGTTACGGCGGAGAGGAATTCACACTTATTTTACCGGCTAATAATAAAGTAGAGGCAGCCTTGCTGGGCGAAAGAATAAGAAAATCTATAGAGAACAAAAGAATTTTGCGAAGCAAATTTACTATTAGTATTGGAATTGCCTCCTACCCCGAAGACTCAGACAACAAAAAAACATTAATTGAGAAAGCTGACCAAGCCTTATATAAAGCCAAGAAAAAAGGAAAAAATAGAGTAGTTCTTATTTAAGGAAGTAATCAGGAAGGAACCTTTTCAGCGGCAAACTTAACTGAGACCAATTTAGAGATACCCCTCTCCTGCATAGTAACGCCATACAAAACATCAGAATTACTCATAGTCTTCTTATTATGGGTAATTAAAATAAATTGAGAAGAAACAGAAAATTCTTTCAAGAGATGGTTAAACCTATCGACATTAGCCTCATCTAAAGGAGCATCTATCTCATCAAGGACACATAAAGGAGACGGCCTTACCGTAAAGATAGCAAAAATTAAAGCTATGGCTGTTAGGGCTTTTTCTCCTCCTGAAAGAAGAGAAACATTCTGTAATTTCTTTCCCGGAGGTTGAACTTCAATCTCGACCCCTGACTCTAAAATATTATCTCTATCAATAAGAATAAGATTGGCTCTGCCGCCATTGAATAAAAACTTAAAATTCTTCTTAAACTCCTTCTCGATTTTGGTAAAAGTATCTAGGAAGAGTTCTCGCGAGGTACGATTAATCTTTGAAATTGCTTTTTTTAGGCTATCTTTGGAGGTAATTAAATCTTGTTTCTGGCTGTCTAGGAACTGCTCACGTTTTTTAAGCTCTTCAAACTCCTCGATAGCTACCAGATTAACCTCGCCCAAAGACTTAACTCTTTTTTGTAACTTTTCTTTCTCAATTGTTAGAACATCTATGGCTTCATCGACTTGAGGCTGGCTAGAGGCATCAAACTCAACTTGATAAACCTGACGCAGGTAATCTCTTACCTTCTCCTTCTCATATTCTAAGCTTTGAATCTCTAACTTTTTATTGTAAGCAGAATCGCGTAAGGTTTGAGCTTCTTTTTCTAAGCCTTGAATATCTTCTTTAACTTTATCAATATCCTTATTTAAAGATACTTCCTCTTCTTCCAAACCTTGCTTGCCTTTTATCCGCTCCTCTATCTTAAGCTTATCTTCCTCTATTTTTGTCTCTAAACTCTCTATCTGGCTATTAAAAGAGCTAGCCCTAACCTTGCCCTCCTCTTCTTCCTTTTCAACTCCCTCTAAGCTACGTTTAAGGTTATTCATCTCGTCTTGAAAGAGAACAACTTTGGATTCTAAAGCTTGGCTCTCTTTATGCAAGGATTGTTTCTCGGCAAAATTACGGGTTGACTCAAGGTCTATATCCTTTATTTTCTCTAAACCATTAGCTATAACTTCATTGGCTCTTAATAAACTCCCATTAGCCTTATCTAAATCTGCCTGATAAATTGCTAACTCATCCTCTATTTCTTTTTGCCTCCGGTCACAATCCTGTATATCGTCAAGGGTCGACTTCTCTTCCTGAGTAAGAAGTTCTGACTCTTCTTCCAGACGCTCAACCTCTCGAACTAAACCATCCTTCTCTTGTAAGCTTTGTTGCAGTTTTACCCTTACCCCTTCAATCTGAGTATTCTCACTTACTAAATCCTTACTAAGCTCATCTTTTTGCTGGCTTACCCTTTGTTGTTCTTGTTTTATCTCTTCGATTTGACTCTCGGTAAGGGCGATTTTATCTTCTAATTGCTTCTCTTCAAAAGAAACTACCTTAGCTTCTATCTGGGCTGTATAGCCTCTAGCGTCTTTCTTAAACTCTACATCCTGCAGAGAAGCAACCAACTTATTAATATCTTTTGGTTCCTCGTCAAAGGTAACAGTAATTCTCTTTTGAACTGAAAAGGTCTCATACTTTATCTTTAGATCCTTTAGAAAATCATAAGAAGCTCGCAGCTCCAAGAGCTCCTTCTCTTTATCTACTAATTTCGACCTTAAATCTTCGATTAAAGTAGCTACTTCTTTTTCTTTCCGGGCTAAACCGCTTCTTGCTTCCTGCAGGCCTTTTAACTCATCCTCTACTTTCCTGGATTCCTCGCTGACTAATCCTGAATTATCTCTATTCTCTGTTAATAAGGTATCTAACTTTGCCTTATCTAAGAGTAATCTCTTCTTTCTGTTGGTTAAAGAAGCTGATTTAGTTTGAGTCTCAATAAGGGTATTTTGAAATTGGACTCTTTTGCTCTCTAAATCCAAGATCTTTGTCTTCTCTCCATTAACTTCTCTTCTAGTATTCTCTACTTCTGCCTTAATACTTTCTTTTTCCTGAAGTTTGCTGGCAAGCCCCTTCTCTAATTCGCTTAAGTTTATCTTAATATCTTGCATCCGTACTGCTTCTTCCTGAGACCTCTGCTCTTGTAGTTGCAATCTCTGATTAAAGTTAGTACGGGTCATTTCAAGATTTGCGCTTCGTTGCTCTAACTCCTTTATCCTCTGATGATCAATATTAATATGGCTAGTAGAACTTTCTATCCTCGCATTCAAAGAGACTATGTCGGTTGCGGCTTCTTCTAGTTTGCCCCTTAAGATCCTAAGCTGGTGGTTTAACTCTTCCCAGCGATTACTAACCTCCTGCAACTGGAGCTCTTTGCCCTTTTCTTTATCTTCAAAAACACTTAATTCTTGGTTAAGTTTACCAATTTTTCCTTCTAACTTTAAAAATTGAATAGCAGCGATTTTTTTCTCAACTTCAACGAGCTTTTCCTGAACTTCCTTGTATTTCTTTGCTTTAGCTACCTGCCTATCAAGATATCGAATTTGCCTTCTTACTTCAAAGAGAATATCGTCTAAGCGAAGTAAGTTTTCCTCAGCTTCAGCCAACCGGCGTAAAGTCTCTCTCTTTCTCTCCTTATACTTTACTATTCCGCTAGCCTCATCAAATATTAAACGTTTATCTTCAGGCTTATAGCTTAGGAAAATTTCAATCTTGCCCTGCTCAACAAAAGAATAAGTAGCCTCCCCAATGCCTGTTCCCATAAACAGCTCTTGAACATCTTTTAACCTGACCATATTTTTATTTATAAAGTATTGGCTCTCACCGGAACGATAAAGGCGGCGGGCAACTAGTACTTCCTTATAGTCTATAGGTAAATATTTATCTTCATTGCAAAAAGTTAAACCAACTTCAGCATAATTTAGAGGAGAATGACGCTCGGTACCATTGAAGATGACATCTTCCATCTTAGTGCCGCGTAAAGACTTAGGGCTTTGCTCTCCTAAGGCCCACTTAACAGCATCAAAGACATTGGACTTACCGCAACCATTAGGACCTACTACCGCAGTTATTCCTGATTCAAACTTGAGGGAAGTTTTTTCGGGGAAAGATTTGAAACCAAAAATTTCTAATTCTTTTAAGTACATAAAGCTGTTTTGAAATACACTTTCTTAGCCCTCTTTTAATTTCTTAATTAAGAGAGGAATAATTTTAAAAAGATCACCAACAACACTATAATCTGCAACTTTGAATATCGGGGCCTCTGGGTCCTTATTAATAGCAATAATGGTCTTTGACGACTGCATGCCAACTAAGTGTTGAATCTGACCGGAAATGCCACAAGCAATATATATCTTAGGACATACAGTTCGTCCAGTTTGGCCAACCTGATGAGAATAAGGAATCCAGCCAGCATCTACGCTAGCTCGTGAAGAGCCTACGGCAGCGCCTAAACATTCTGCTAGTTCCTCTATCAAAGCAAAATTCTTTCCCTCACCTAATCCTCGGCCACCAGAAACAATTATATCAGCTTCAGATAAATTTACAGTAGAAATAGCTTCCTTTATGAAATCTAAGAATTTTATCCTTTTATCCTGCAAATTCTGATCAAAGCTCTCTTGGATAATCTCACCCTTTCTTGAAGCATCGGCCTCGGCTTCAGGCATTACTTTATGCCGAACTGTAGCCATCTGAGGTCTATAGTTTGGAGATATAATCTGAGCCATAATGTTGCCACCGAAAGCCGGACGAGTCTGAATTAAAATCTTCTTCTCTTTATCAATGTCTAAACCAGTACAATCAGCGGTTAAACCGGTATAAATATTTACAGCTATTCTTGAAACCAAGCTTCTGCCAGTAGTAGTAGCTCCAGCTAAGAAAATCTCAGGCTTATGTTTTCCGATTAACCCTGATATGGCTTTGGTATAATTCTCAGCAATGTAGTGCTCTAGGACCGGTGAATCAACAACAAATACTTTATCAGCCCCGCGCTGGATTAATTCTTCAGCTTTAGCTGATATGCCCGAACCAAGTAACGCTGCCCCGACATAAGTATTAAGGTCTTTGGCTAACTCTCTTGCCTTTGCCAGGAGCTCAAATGCTACTGAAGCAATAATACCATCTCTTTGCTCAGCAAAGACCCAGACCCCTTTATAGCTTGAGATATCCTCCTGGACTGTAGATTTGCGCTCAATCTTTATAGCATCAAAAGTGCAACTCTCTATGCAAGCGCCGCAGAGATTACACTTATCTAAGTCAATTATCGCCTTCTTATCTTCTAGCTTTATAGCTGCCAAAGGACATGCTCCAATACAAAGGCCGCAACCAACACACTTATCTAAGATTATTTTTATGCCGCTCATACTATATCTTTAATCTCTTTAAATAATTGCTCTACTACTTCTTGAGGCTCTCCCTGGAAAGTCTTTCCACCTTCCTTATGAGGAGGTGTAAATATCTTAACTACTTGAGTAGGCGAACCATTAAGACCAATCTGATTCTCAGATAAACCTAAATCCTTATTGCCCCAGAGGGCAATCTCAGCTTTCCTCGAACTCATCTTTCCCCGCAGGGATGGCAACCTTGGTTCATTTATTTCTTTTACTACTGTAATCAATGCTGGTAGTTGAAGTTCTACTAACTCATAGCCTTCTTCAAGTAATCTCTCTACCACCATAACTTTAGGGTCAGTGTCAAGGTGCACAGAATCTATTCTGCGAACATAGGTAGCTTGAGGCAAATCAAGATGTGTAGCTATACCTGGCCCAACCTGAGCAGTATCTCCGTCTGAGGCTTGTTTACCGCAAATTACTAAATCCCAATCACCGATTTTCTCAATAGCTTTAGCTAAGATTAAACTTGTAGCCCAGGTGTCTGATCCGGCAAAGGCCCGGTCGCAAAGATGAACTGCTGAATCTATACCCAGAGAGAGTGCCTCTCTTAAAGCACTCTGAGCTTGAGGTGGCCCCATAGTAATAACTGTTGCCTGGCCGCCAAAACGCTCTTTTAATCTTACTGCCTCCTCAATAGCATACATATCAAA
>CAZHVO010000049.1:0-7633 GCA_964536195.1 uncultured Planctomycetia bacterium | reverse complement strand
TAAGAAACAATGGACAAGCATTAACTTTTATTATAAACTCTTTAACAAGAAAAAAAACCTTAGGGGAAGGGGCTAAGAGGGAAATAGCGGCGATAAAAGAAACCTTGGGAGATAAGTCAAAAGTAATTGGCTTATATGCTGACTACTCTTTCTTCTCGGATAAAGAAAAAGGAGATGTCAATACCGAAACTGGCAACCTCCTTGTAACTATGTGGGAGTAACATGTTAAGAAAAATACTATCTCTTGATCCTCTAGCCACTTTGGTCTTTATATTCTTCGGTGTAATATTATTCCTTATATTCTATATCATCGGAAAACTGCAAAGCGCCTCTAGCTTAAAGAGAGACCTTAACCGGGCCAATAGAACCATCCAAAACCTAGACCAACAAGCAAAGTTGATCATAAAGAGCGATATGGAACTCAAGCTATCTCAACAAGAGATAGAGAATGAACTTACTAAACTAACCCTAATAAAGAATCTACTCCTTTCATCTATCTATACTTTAGATAAGGACAAAATCTTCTCCTCGATAAATAAAGAAATAATAAATGCCCTGGGGTTTAAGAAGGGATTGATAATTGACTTTCAAGAGGGCAAAGAAAAAGTTAATATTGGCTTCGACCCTACCGATGCTGAGTTGCTTGAAGGGGTCTTTAAACGTAAGAAGGAACTACTAAAAGATGTGCAGATTTTGCGCTCAAGCTCTGAACTTTACAAAGACCTCTTCCCGACTAGAGGGGCCAAAGACATTCTTGTCGCACCGATAAAAGCAAGAGAATTTGTCTATGCTGTATTTATAGTGTCTGACCTTTATCTCCATGCTGAGATTAAAAAGTCAGAAGAAGAGGCATTCTTAATCGTCTGCATGTATCTTAGCCAGTGCCTTGATAATATCCGGTTATTTGAAGATCTTTACCACACTAAAGACAACTTAGAGAAGAAAATTAAAGAACGAACTAATGAACTTGTCAAGAGTTTAAGGGCAATCGAAGTTATAAGTAAAACTAAATCTGACTTCATTTCTAGCGTATCCCATGAGCTAAGAACTCCTCTTACCTCAGTAAAGGGGTTCTCTTCCCTTTTGGTTGGTGAAAAATTTGGTAAATTACCTGAAGAAGCCAGGAAGAGATTGCTAAAGATAGACGGAAATGTAAACAACCTTATGGTTATCGTAAACACCCTCTTAGATATTTCTCGCATAGAATCCGGAAAGATGGAAGTAAAGATTGCTCCCTTTGAGATTACGAAATTGATCAGAGATGTCGCAGACTTCTTAACTCCTCAAGCTCAAGCTAAAAAAATCGAATTAGCTTTTGAGCTTACTGAAAACCTAAGCGCCTATCTAGATAAAAATCTTATTGAAAGGGTATTGATTAATCTTATAAATAATGCTATAAAATTTACTCCTTCCGGGGGGAAGATAACACTTAAGTGTATTCAAAAAGATAAACAAGCTATTGTCTCTGTCTCTGATAACGGCTGTGGCATGAAAGAAGATGATTTAGGAAAGGTTTTTCAGGAATTCTTCAGAGCCTCTAATCCTGCAATTACCAAAATAGAGGGTAGCGGATTAGGTCTTTCTTTGGTAAAAAGAATTATTGATACCCATAAGGAAAAAATATGGGTAGAGTCAAGACTAGGAAAAGGTACTACTTTTTCATTTACTCTAAGGATAGTTTAAAATGTATAAATTAAAAATACTAATTGTTGATGATAACCCCGATATCTTAGATCTTCTCGAGGCTACCTTGCAGGATGAATTTGAGCTAATAAAAGCTGCCTCTGGCAATGAAGCTTTGGAAAAACTCAAAGCCAACAACCCCAACCTCTTAGTCTTAGATTATATCCTTCCTGACCTAGAAGGACCTGAAATTTGTAAAATAATAAGAAAAGACCCTTTATTTTCAAACATTCCTATTCTTATGCTTACTGGTAAGGGCGAAGTGGAAGATAAGGTAGACGGACTTGAAGCCGGCACTGACGATTACATGTTAAAACCATTTGACCCCCAAGAATTAATCGCCCGGATAAGAATGCTTATAAGGCGCTCGGCGGCAAATTTAGACGCAAACCCTTTAACTCGGCTACCAGGAAATGTTTCAATCAATAAAGAGTTAATGGAACAAATACAAGGCAAGGAAAAATTTGCTGTACTCTATATTGACATTGATAATTTTAAAGCTCTCAACGACTACTATGGATTTGAAGAGGGAGATAATGTAATCAAAGAGACTGCTCGAATCCTTATTGATTCTATCCAGAAAAAAGGGACAACCAAGGATTTTGTAGGACATATCGGCGGAGATGATTTTGTTATTGTAACAATTCCCGAAAAAGCAGAAGAAATAGCTAAAAAGATAATCATGGATTTTGATAATGTCGCCCCAACCTTCTTTGCCGAAAAAGATAGATTAAGAGGTTGTATTGAAACAAAAGGACGTGATAATCAAATCCATAAATTTGGTTTTATAACTATCTCTCTTGGAATAATTACTAACCTAAAACAAGATTTTACCCATACTGCCCAGGTAAATTCCCTAGGGGCGGAAATAAAAAGCCTAGCCAAAAAATTCCCAGAAAGTAAATACATATTCGATAAAAGAAGCTCTTGATGAGAAAAGCTTTAGCCTTTATCCTTAATATTTGCGAGGGTGGCGGTAACAGCTCTTGCGAAGCAAGACAATTAGCTCTAAGTAAAACAATCAGCTGTTCCCTCAATGGCCAACAAATTAAATCAAAACTTTACATAGGATAACGAACTAATTATAATAAATAGATGTTAATGCGAGGGTGGCGGAATTGGCAGACGCACTAGCTTGAGGGGCTAACGGTAGAGATACCGTAGGGGTTCAAGTCCCCTCCCTCGCACCATTATTTTTGCAATAGGATTAATTAGCAATCTCTAAATCTCCCCATAAAAATATCTTTTCTCCAAAAGCAACTAATAATCCTTCAATGGCAAGATTTTGCTTAGCTTCAGCCAGAACCTTATCTACATCCTCTATTCTTTTTATCTTATTAGATATAGCAGTGGCGAAACCGTCAGCAATAATTATATTTTTAGCAACTACGCTAACCAAATCAGCTTTGCCAAAATTAAGGCTATGCCCGAGAGTTGACGATGATGAGGCAATCCCAAAGGCCTGATTTTTTTTCTTTATCTTTAAATTAAGCTCATTTATTTTAAACTCTTCTCCTAAGTAAACTCCGATAATTTTTTCTTGATTAATTTTTAGAAAGATATCTCCGCCATTCTCTATGATCAGCTCCTGACAATCACCTAAGAGTTCTCCTCCAACATATTGAGCAACTGCCCCGGCAACAGAAGAAAAAGGACCAATGCCGGTAACTTTGGAAACTTCTAGCATCTCTTTTATAATCGGTGGTGCTACTTGATCAATTTCTAAGGGAGAAAGTGACCTCAGAAAAAGTGGGTTTCTAGTTATATACTCTTCTATCTGCTTATAGTACTTTACTAAAATACCTTGGGCTTTTTCCTTGGCAATCTCCTTATCGCTACAGATTAGAAGGTCACTCTCTTTAAAAGAGACCTCTACCTTGAATTTGGAGAAGATTTTATTGCGGTAGAATCTTTCTTCATACATTCCTGTTAACGCTGGTATTTTAAAACAACTACTTCTTTAAATGACCTTATACTATCTCGGTTGACCTCTAAGGAATCTTTCTTCTCGAAATCAGGATTAGCCTCCAAAAACTTATCCACACCGTCAATATCAAACCCTAGCTTAGGGGTCTTATAGTGCATCGGAATGGTAATTTTAGGATGAATCTTTCTTATTAACTGGCTTGCCTGCGTTGCGTCAATAGTAAAGGTTCCTCCCACCGGGACTATAGCAATATCAATATCGCTAAAAGAAGTTAAATCCATGTCTTTTTCTCCTAAATCGCCAAAGTGAACAACTTTTAAATCGTCAGCCTGAATAGTAAAAATTATATTCTTGCCGCGCGAGGCCCCTTTGTCATTGTCATGATAAGAAAGCCTGCCTTTGATCTCTACATCCTTTATTGAAACTACTCCTTCTGCGCTAACAATTAAAGAGTCTCTATAGTCCTGGATGTTGTTGTGGTCAGAGTGGTTATGTGAAACAGTAACAACATCGGCTTTAAGATTAATTGGATCATAACCTACTGCTCCGCCATAGCCACCGGGTTCATAAGGGTCAGTAATTAACCTAGTCCCTTGGCTGGTCTCAATCAGAAAACAAGCATGGCCTAACCAACTTATCTCCATTATTCTTGACCCTTTTTGTTCTTGATTAATTCCTCTAAGATACTTCGAGATATTCCAATATCAACTATAGATATCTGGCCACAAAGATTGGGGCCTTGGTTTAGATAAAACCCTAACTTAGGGGCAATAAAACTTACTGTGTAGTCAGCTTTGATCGCTTGACCTAGGACTACTCCTTGATCCGGAGACAAGCCTGAGGGTATATCGCAAGATACTATTTTTTTACCGCTCTCGTTTATAAGACCAATGACCTCTTTTAAGAAAGGACTAAGCTCACCCTTTACTCCAATTCCTAAAATCCCCTCAAGGATAAAATCCCTATCTTCAAATAGTTTTTTAAGTTCGGAAATATTGTTATTATTAAAAGAAGATACCTGGCAGCCTATTTGTTTAAGAACTCCTCTTTGAAAAGAAGCTTGGGGCCCTAACTCTTTCTCTGATACTATAGCTATCACCACATCATAACCTGAGGAGAAGAGTTTCCGGGCACAACTTAAAACATCAGCACCGTTATTCCCTCGACCTGATATAACAAGTACTTTTTTACCTAAGCTTAGCTTATTAATTACCTCAAAGAGATTGCTTGAGGCATTCTCAATAAGGATTCTCTCTTCCAGGCCGATTCTCTTAGCCAAATCATCTAGCTCTCGTAGTTTATTTGCTGATAAACCTCGCATCTGGTAAGTTCCTTTTTTGTGGTATTTTGATTATTGCGGAGAGAAAAAGGTGCATCTCTAATGCGTTTCTTTACCTTTCTTCTTAAATAAATCCAGGAATTTATCCTCGTATTCCTTATAAACATTCCAGCGGTCAAGTTCACCCTTTAGCTTATTGGCTAAAGTTAGGTCTTTCCCAGCGTCTTTGAAAAGCTTTTCTATTTCTTTACGGGCTGATTGAGGTAACTTTGTATAAGCAGCTAAATCCTTTTTAATCTTATCAATATCGTCTTCACTTAAAGGGCTATGTCCCGGAGCAGGGGCTTCTCCTTTTAAATAAGTTATCAGCTTATCTATTTCCTCTTCGATAAACTTACTTCGAGAGGCTATTGAAGAAAGATTTAAATCTACCTTAAGATACTTCCCTATTATCTCTAGAATGCTACCAGTTGCCTTAGGGTTTTCAATTTGAACAGTATAAAAAGGAATCTCTCCTAATAAACATACCCCTTTTATAGACTTCTTCTTTCCTACACCCAAGATAATTCCGTTAAGGCCGCTTACCTGACCTTCTTTCAAGACTTTTAGGTTAAATTTCTCTAAAGATTTTAAGAGTTCACTATGGGTTACCGCAACCCATACCTTAGACTTACTCTTGTGACCAATAGGCTCCGGCTTAGCAGCAAAGGTAAACATCTGGTTTACTTTATACTTCTTTATAAAATCAACAATCATCAAAGATAGGGCTTGAGCATATTCTAATGGTGGCTGAACCTCGCCTAAAAAAAGAATTATATCCGGTGATTGCTTACCTTTATGGTAGTAGAAGAATCCTGCTGGCATATCGGGAATATTAAGAACTCCCTTTTCTACGGCTACTGCTGCTGATTTAAAGAACTCTGGAGCTTGGAGCTTAGCAAAGACCTTAAATCCTAAAACTTCCTTTAGGAAAAGAGCAGCCCGGTAAGCTACCTCCCCCATTCCTGGCCAAGCAGCGATAAAAACTGGATTCTTTAGTTTTGGTGAAGAAATTTCTTTAATCATCTTAAATACTCTACCATAAGTCAAACAAAAGACAAATAAAAAACCCCGCCTTTTATCCGTTACAAGCAACCGCTATCAGTCCCTTATTATACAAGTGGGTACCGCATCTTTACCACCTAGATGGTAAGAAATATTGGTTCCCTTTTAAGGGTGTTGGCTGTAGCGCTATCACCTGCTATCGTGATAGGCAGGGTTATTTTTTCATATCTATTATAACACTGCCCCTTGCTTCTTTCAATACAGATACTACCCTGATACGAAAACGTTTTCAAATGAACCAAAAAATCTTTAGCGTAAGTTTAGACCTTGTTGTTGACTTAAACTTTGTCTAATCTGATTGTGAAAAGAATCAACTTCGCTAGAAGTTAGAGTCTTCTCGGTTGATTGATAAAAAATCCTTAAGGTAAAAGCCTTATATCCCGAAGGGATATCCTTACCCTTATAAACATCAATAATGGTAAAACCAGTTAAATAATTGCCTTTGGCTTTGATAATCTTTTCAATCTCTTCAAATTTTATAGATTTCTTTAAAGAAATACTTATGTCCCGCCATATGGCCGGATAAGAACTAAAGGGTTTATACCTCTTCTGGCCCCTGGTTTTGGCGCAAATCGATAAATCCAATTGAGCGAAAAATAAGTCTTCTTTCAAATCGAGATCCTTCTTCTGTTGCTGGTCAAGCTTGCCTAAGAATCCTAGATTACAATTACCAACATTGATTCTCAAGGAGTTGGTGAAATTATTTAAAGAACCTTCTTTGAATTCGAAGTTGCTTATATTAAGGAAGCTCAAAATTTTCTCTAAAACCCCTTTTAAAAGAAAGAAACCACCCTCTTTGCCGCTAATGGCTAAGGCTAAAGTAGGTGTCTCTAAGAAACCTTTCTTGCTCTTAGAGTAGGTGTCGGCTATTTCAAATAAACGTAACCGACCTTGGGTACTTGTGCCCTTTAGGGTACGATTAAAATTATGCCTCAGGCTCCTAGCCATTCCAAAAAGCAAATTGGTCCGCAAAGCATTTTCTTGGCTGCGTAAAGGATTAATAAGCCCTATAACGTCTCTATCCTCTATTGTTAATTGTTCTTTCTCCTCTAGGCTATAGGTGATTATTTCTTTAAATCCCAGCAAGGCCACAAGATTTGCTAATTCTCCTTTAAAATGATAATAGTCTGCTTGGTTAGAAATGGTTAAGTTTCTCTTTAAAAACGGAATCTGATCCGGTATCTTGTCATAGCCGTAGATACGGGAGAACTCTTCATAAACATCAACCTCTCTCTTAATGTCAAAACGAGATTGAGGTGGTGTAACTACTATTTTGTCTTTAGCTAAATCCTTTACCTTAAAATCAAGGTTCTCAAGAATCTTCTTTACCTTAAGCTTAAGAGGCTCAAGACCTAGATAAGCGCTTAAAGAACTAATACTTATTGTTATATTCTTTTCTGGCAGTTGAGGCTTCTTGCCAACAACCTTATACCCCTTATTTTTTCCTCCACTTAAATCAGCTATTAACTTAGCAGCCTCACAAGAAGCATGCTCTAATAGCTGAGGTGAAACTGCTCTTTCAAAACGATAGGAAGACTCTGTGTCTAGGCCAGCAGCCCTTCGAGAACGTCTCACGGTTAAGGGAGAAAACACTGCTGCCTCAAGAAAGATATTCTTGGTAGTCTCGGTTACTTCTGTGT
>CAZHVO010000048.1:0-7683 GCA_964536195.1 uncultured Planctomycetia bacterium | reverse complement strand
GCAGAGCAGGGGCCTCTTAAGCCCAAGGTCGAAGGTTCGAGCCCTTCATGGCCCAATTTTTACTCACTTGCCATGGACTTCGTCACATGGCTTAACTTTTGACACCAGCCATGTGCCTCGTTACATGGCTCGGCATTTATAAATGGAAAATTTTGAATTTATCGAGCATACTGCTGATTTAGGCTTGCGCGTAACCGGGGAAACATCTGAAGATCTATTCAAAAACTACGCTGTCACGCTTTTTAGCCTTCTGACTGACTACCAACCCCAAAAAACAATTAGTAAAAAAATTACTTTGCAAGCCCAGAGCCTTGCTGAGTTGCTTGTAGATTGGCTCAATGAGTTGCTTTCAGTATTTTCTGCTGACGGGTTTCTACCAAAAGAGTATAACTTAAAGATAAGTGATGATAAGGGTGGAAAGATTCTCCAAGCAGAAATTGAAGGGGAGAAGTTTGATTTTGAGAATAATGAATTAAAACGGGAGATTAAAGCTGCTACTTATCATGATTTAAAAGTAGAGGAGAACGATAGCGGATATGTAGCTGAAGTTATCTTTGACGTATAAGTTGAGTAATTATGCGGGAAGGACCAATAGAGAAAATCAGTGATTACAAATACCGCATACCTAAGAGCTATAAGCCGGGAATGCTGGTTGATGGAATTATCTATAGTAGCGATAAGCTCTTAGCCGGCATAAAAAATGATAAAGCCCCGGAGCAGGTAGCTAATGTTGCTTTTTTGCCGGGGATAGTAGGTAATTCTTTGGCTATGCCGGATATCCACTGGGGTTATGGATTTTGTATTGGCGGAGTCGCTGCTACTGACCCTGAGAATGGAGGAGTAATTGCTCCTGGAGGAATTGGGTATGACATAAATTGTGGGATCAGGCTGCTTAAAACTAACTTAACCTTAGAGGATGTGAAGGATAAGATATCTACGATTGTAAACATTCTTTATCAAGATACCCCTTCTGGTGTCGGCTCGACCGGAGATATCCGGGTCTCATACCAGGAAGAGAAGAAAATACTGCTTAATGGCGCAAAATGGGCCGTAGGCCGTGGTTTTGGGGTAAGAGAAGACCTAGAGTATTGTGAGGAGTCAGGAGCTATTGAGGGGGCAGATCCTGACCTTGTCTCAGAACGAGCCTTTAAAAGGGGTAAGCGGCAAGCTGGAACCTTAGGTAGCGGCAATCACTTTTTGGAAGTTCAAGTTGTTAGTGATATTTTTGATAAAGCGGTGTCAGAGAAGTTGGGTATAAGCATTGGCCAGGTCGTGATTATGATTCACTCCGGTTCACGTGGCCTGGGATTTCAAGTATGTGATGATTCGATAAGAGTAATGCTTAAGTGTTTAGATAAGTATGGAATTAATGTACCGGACAGGCAGCTTGCTTGCGCGCCAGTGAATAGTCCGGAGGCAAAGGAGTATATTGGTGCAATGCGTGCAGCTGCAAATTATGCCTGGGCAAATCGTCAGGTATTAATGCATTTAGTTCGCCTTAGTTTCGAGAAAATATTTTCTAAAGGTTGGCATTCTTTAGGCATGGATTTAATTTATGATGTTGCTCATAATATCGCGAAGTTTGAAGAGTATGTCGTTGATGGCAGGAAGAAAACTTTATGTGTTCACAGGAAAGGGGCAACCAGGGCCCTAGGTCCAGGTAATTTCCAACTACCTTCTAAATACAGAGATATTGGTCAGCCGGTAATTATTCCTGGAGATATGGGTACGGCATCGTATTTATTAGTTGGAACAAAAAAAGCTGAGGCTGAGACTTTTGGTAGTATTTGCCATGGTGCCGGAAGAGTAAAATCACGGCATGAAGCTATACGTACCGTAGATTTGGACCAGCTGTTAAATGAGTTACGCAAAAAGGGGATTGAGGTCAGGGCAACTGGTAAAAATACAATCGTTGAAGAAGCACCATCAGCCTATAAGGATATTGATCAGGTAGTTGATGTTGTAGAAGGAGCTGGCCTTTCAAGAAAGGTAGCTCGAATGAGACCGCTGTGTGTTATTAAAGGATAAAGGTTGAAGGATAAAGGTTAAAAGGGTATAATCAAAATATGCTTGATATTAAATTCATACGAAAGAATCCAGATTTAGTAAAGGAAGCCCTAGCAAAGCGTAATTGTTCCTTTGATTTGGAGGGATTTTTATCGCTTGATGAGGAGCGTCGAAAGATGATGGTAGTAATAGAGGGGTTACTGGCAGCACAAAACAAGATAGACCGTGAAGTTAAAGCACTGCTTAAAGAGAAAAAAGATCCCAAGCCTAAAATCGAGGAGGCTAAAGGGATTAAAAAGAACCTGGTTGAATTGTCGAGTGAATTCGATAAAGTAAATGCGAATTTCCTAAATTTGCAAGACAGAATTCCCAATATACCGCACCCTTGTCTTCCAATAGGAGGTTCTTCTAGGAATAAGATTGTCAAAGAATGGGGTAAGCTTCGAAAGTTTAAGTTTAAGCCTCAAGATCATATCGCTTTAGCCGAGGATTTAGATATTATTGATTTTAAACGGGCAGCAAAGATTACTGGTTCAAACTTCACTCTGTTTAAAGGCTTGGGTGCTAAGCTAGAGAGAGCCTTGATTAATTTTATGCTTGATGTTCAAAGTAGAGAAAATGGTTATCAAGAGGTTTCGCCTGCAAAAATAGTTAATGCTATTTCAATGCGAGCTACCGGGCAACTTCCGAATTTAAAAGAGGATATGTATGGCCTAGATCGAAATACTCCTCAAGGTTCCCCTGGAGATTTTTACCTAATACCCACTGCTGAGGTACCAATTACAAATATCCATCGCGATGAGATAATTGATCAGAAAGACTTGCCGATTAAATATACTTCTTATACACCTTGCTTCAGGAAGGAAGCTGGTTCTTATGGCAAGGATACCCGTGGTTTAGTTAGAGTTCATGAGTTTGATAAGGTAGAATTAGTTAAGTTTGTTAAGGGCGAGGATTCAGATAAGGAGCTCCAAGGACTTCTTAAGGATGCTTGTCGGATTATTGAATTATTGAAAATTCCTTATAGAATTTCATTATTGGCAACTGGGGATATAAGTTTTGCTGCTGCAAAATGTTATGATATTGAAATTTATGCACCGGGAATAGATAAGTGGCTTGAAGTCTCTAGCTGTTCGAATTTTGAAGATTTTCAAGCCCGGCGAGGAAACATCCGCTATCGGGACAAGAGTGAAGGAAAATTAAAATTCGTTCATACCCTTAATGGCTCAGGAGTGGCTTTACCCCGGTTAGTTGTCGCAATTTTAGAAAATTATCAAGAAAAAGACGGGAAAATAACTATTCCCAAAGTTTTAAGGAAATATCTCGATGGACGAAAGCGGATTACGAAATAATTACGTTTTCACTCTTGTTAAGTTAGTTCTCTTCCTTATACTCTTTTCCTTTTTAGTCGAGATAACTAAGGAGTTATGGCAGGAGTTAAGAACAAGGGAGAGCTTTAACCTCAACATCCTGGTTATTTCGATACTTTTCTCGTTTGCTTTCTGTGTGTTTTGTACTGATTTAAATGATTACTACCGGCATCTCCAGAAGTTTTTCTTTCGCTCCCCATTTGTTTCGCTTTTGTTCCCGTCGTTGTTAATCCTTTTATCTGCAGGATACCTCCTTTTACCGAAATTTATGAATACTACTTATAATAAAGATATCTTTATTTTTCTGGGAGGAGTTGCCTTTACTACCCATATGACTCTTATTGCTCGAGAGACTCGAGGACGAAACTTTACCACTTTTGTTAACTATTTATTTATTCTTAGCATACTTTATATATTGAACCTAATTGTTTTAGGGGTATATTTTAGAATTGGGTTTAATGTTCATATCGGTAAAGTTATTGTTGAAGGAGTAAAGGGCGGAGCTGGTTTGATTCAAGGCATTTTTTCTCAAGTGTCAAGATAGCTTGTGGAGGTAGCATGACCTTAAAGATAAAAAAGATTATAGCCAGAGAGTATATTGTTTTTTTAGGGTTTATATTGATAGCGATAGTAATCTCACAGATAATTTATCAGGGACTTGAGGCTATCCTCTTGCTGTATTTGGCATACTTACTTATCCGAACTCTTATCTGGGCAATTAAAACTTTAATAGTACGAGAAGGGTAAAAGAATAGCATGAAAAAGGTAGTTTTTGCAATAGTATTTTCTGCATTTATATTAAGCAGCTGCTTTATAGAGACCTCTGTTTTGGCTTGGGGCCGAGACCCCGAGCTGACACCTTCTCAAAAGGAAGAAATAAGAGAAGTTCTTGGCAAGATCAAAAGATATAGGGAAGAGGTAGAAAGGGTCAAAAAGCAAATAGATGAGTTATACAGTGGTGAAAATGAGGCATTCAACAATAGGTCTTTTGTAATAGAATTGCGAAGGGAAGCCGAAGATATTTGGGCTTCTTCTACAGGTCAACGCATGGGGAGAAAAGTTAGAGGGTGGGATAAAACCGATAAAACCAAACCATTATTTGACTTTTTTAATGAAGAAGAGTTTGAAGCCTATAAAAGAATAACTGAAATAGGTAATGAGATTGGTGGTATGCACGAGGGTGCGTTAGAGGGGAGAAATAATGTTTTGGGCAGCGCAATGAGTCATCTAGACGATAATGAAGAAGAGTTGAAAAAACTTGAAAAAAAATACGGCAAAGCCGCTGTTGATACGCTTAAGGGAGAAGTTGAGGAGAGAGACAGCGGGTTATATTATATAAATGCTTACCCAGTTAACGAAAAACTGGCAGGTGCGAAGGGTCAGGTAAGTATTACTTTAAATGGTGCGCAGAACGATGCCCATGTCTTGATTAACCTTAAACAGCGCGTAGTAACTTCTGATAATATAATGAAGATGGAGTATTTGACTATAGGAAATAATTATCCTCTTTCTGAGTTTAAGAAAACAGAAGATAAGGTTTTTTTCACCATCAATTCAGTTGAGTATGACCATATCGTATACATTAAGCACTCTCTTATTGCCTTGGGCATGGGTAGTAAAAAGACTCTTAGGAAAAACTGGGAGGTAGTGCCTTACTTTAAGGAAAAAGAGATCCATGATTTAACCGGTGTTATTAATTTAAGCGATAATAGCGTTAACGGTAGATGCGGTAAAATTACCTTTAAGGGTAAGGCAACCGCTCAATAAGTAAATAAATATCGGAGGGGTGGCAGAGCTCAATGAGACTTAGTCGAGGCCGAAGGCCGAGGCTATGGGCGAATTAGTACTGAGATGCGCAGCAGCGAAGTATCTATATAGTCATTTTATTGATAATTGTAGCTTAACGGAGGGGTGGCAGAGCTTGGCTTATCGCGGCGGTCTTGAAAACCGTTGTGGGGTTATACCCACCGGGGGTTCGAATCCTCTCCCCTCCGTGTCTTTTTTTAACGTTTCCAACCTATTTTCATTCAATTAGTTATAACTCCAGTTTAAAATTAAATTTCTTCAGTGCCCATTTTGTGCCTACCAAATTAGTCTATCAAGTGATATAATATTTGTTAGCGTTGGAAACAATACAGGAAGGGGAAGAAATAAGGAGGGAAGATGGAGAAGAATGTTTGGATAATTGTTTTAACCACCATTTTGCTTTTTTACCCCTTTCAAGGAGTAATTAAAGCTGAAGTGAACGAAGACATTGTCTCGTTTGGCGATAGCTTTAAAAGACTTCAAGAGGAAGACCCAAAAACTCCCGTTGCTTGGGAATACCTAGGAGTTAGCTATTTGTTACAAGAGAAAGACTCAGATAAAGCCATTGAATCCTTCAAGAAAGCCGTGGAGATAGATAAAAATTATTTTATGGGGTATGTTAGGCTGGGGCAGGTTTATAAAAATTTGGGCATGAAGGATGAGGCCAAGAAAAATTTTAAAAAAGCACTTCCATTGATAGATGGGGAAATAAGAAGAGCTGAAGCTAAACTGAACACATTTAAAGGAAAAGAAAGAGAAGTTTTCAAAAAAGTTACTTTGACAGTATATGAAAAGACGAAGAAAGAGTGTGAGAAAGCCTTGGGGGAGCTAGAGTAAAGGAGCAGTCTAAATTGTGAGTTGGACTTGTCCTCATCAAACAAGAGATAGTTTTTGTGGATTACGAAAAAAGAAGTGCAAACCTTGTTCTGATGGATGCATATTGTCAAGCAAGGTTAAGTTTATTGGAAATGAGGCTAATCCAGAAGTGAACAAAAGCAAAGGGAAACGAAACAAGAAAAAATAATGGGCGTATATCAAAAGAATGGTTACTTTGTGCCCAAACTGTGCCCATCTAAAGCGAAAACAGAGGATAATAGAAGATAACAGAGGATAATAGGTAGAATCCTTTATTGATTGAAAATAAAAGCATTTACGATATAATCACTGATAAATAAGAAGTATTGAATATACATCTAAAGGAATCCTCTCCCCTCCGTTTTTATTTTTAACATTTCTAAACAGGCTATAATGGTGAAACAACGAAGATATGTCTGCGGACCTTCGGCTGGCCCCAACACTACCTACTTACATGCATATTTTACATTTTCTGAAGAAAGTATATATTAGCAGTTAATTCTTTAAGGGAAAAGAGGAGATTTAAATGAAAATAGCAATTATAGCTCCGCCATGGATATCGATACCTCCGCCAAAATATGGCGGCATAGAAATAGTGGTTTATAACCTGGCCGAAGGCTTAAAAGCCCTGGGCCATGAGGTGCTTCTTTTTGCGTCAAAGGATTCAAACACTTCATGCAAATTTTTCCCTTATTTAGAACAACAGGAGTTTTATTTCGGATTGGAGTCTTCTCTCCGGGAAAAGGTATTTGTCGGAGAGTTAGCAAGTAAATACGCCTACGCAATGGCAGCTTATGAAAAAGTGGATATAATACACAATCACATGTTATCGCAGTTGTCAGCAAATATTGATATCCCAATTGTTCACACGCTTCACGGGCCGGCAAACGAAGCAACAATAAAAAAATGTGTTGAATTCTCAAAATATCCCAATCAGTATTTTGTGGGGATATCAAATAAGCAGAGAAAAAATTACGTTACTTTAAGCGCTGACATTAATTTTATAGATACGGTTCATAATTCGATTGATGTGAAATCCATCGGCTGGAACGCTGACAAAGAAGATTTTTTTCTTTTTGTCGGCCGCGTAAATTCGGAAAAAGGGCTTGAGTTTGCCATACGAGTAGCGCGTAAAGCAAATATCGACTTAGTAATGGCTGTTAAAATGAGCGAAGATTTTGAAAAGGAGTTTTTCACAAAAGAAATAAAACCCCTGATAGACCAGTATCCGAAGAGCCTGCTTCTTAAGCTTCATGAAGATTTACCCAGGGAAATGATATCAGACCTTTATAGGCGTGCTAAGTGTACCTTGTTTACGAGTCAGTGGGAAGAACCTTTCGGGCTCGTTATGATAGAATCTATGGCCTGCGGGACGCCTGTTATCGGTCTAAGAAAAGGAGCAGTCCCGGAGGTAATAGTAGATGGGGAAACCGGCTTTGTAGTTGACACTGAAGATGAAATGGTTCAAGCGGTAAAGAAGATAGATGAAATAAAACCCCAGAATTGCCGTAGGCACATAGAGGAAAATTATTCCAGAGAAAAGATGGCCGAGAATTACATTGCGGTGTATAAGAGAATTTTGTCAAAAACATAAGCGTAATGCCAAACTTTTCGGAATAATAAATAAAATAAACACATTTCGTGT
>CAZHVO010000047.1:0-7754 GCA_964536195.1 uncultured Planctomycetia bacterium | reverse complement strand
ATGGTTCAGGATATCCTAAGGGAATTTTCGGTAAGGATATTTTGATCGAGGCTAAGATTTTAACTGTAGCTGACGTTGTTGAGGCTATGGCTTCTTACCGTCCTTATCGAGCCGCTTTGGGTATAGAGAAAGCCCTTGCTGAGATTCAAAAAAACAGAGGCATTCTTTATGATCAGCAGGTAGTAGATAGTTGTATTAAGATTTTTAAGAAAAAGCAATTTAAGTTTGAATAAAAACCAACCTTTCCCTATTTCCGGCAAAATAAAAAAGTTAAGAAGGAGGCGCTATGAAGGTTAGCTTTAAGGCTGAAAGTCTCACCTTTCCTGTGGAATTTAATGATTCTCAAACTGCAAAGGAAATCTCTCAAGAATTGCCTTTGAGTTCAACTGTCTCTACCTGGGGTGATGAAATTTACTTTTGTATTGGTTTTAAAGCTTCTGCACAAGGTGCGTCAATGGAGGTTAAGGTAGGAGATGTAGGCTATTGGCCACAGGGAAAGTGTCTTTGCGTATTCTTTGGGCCTACCCCAGCTAGTACCAGTAGAGATCCGGTACCAGCTAGTTCAGTAGTTATCGTCGGGAAAACAAGCGCTTCAAAAGAAGAATTGAAAAAAATAAAATTAGGCGAGAAGATATCAGTAGAACTCTCCTAAAAGTTAATTGAGGCAATAGATTAGAAATTGAAGAGAGTAATGCTAAGACTCATCATATACATTGCTGCAAGCTTAGGTTTAATCTTTCTTTATGTTAAACATCTTGAGGCCAAAAGCGTATTCTTCCCTTCAAAAGGGCTTCAAGCCACACCTGCAGATATCGACCTCACCTTCCAAGAAGTATATTTAAATACTAAAGATGGTGTTCAAATACATGGCTGGTTCCTGCCTCATCAAGAGGCAAAATATACTTTATTATTTTGCCATGGCAATGGCGGTAATCTCAGTAGTAGGTTAGATAAGATTCTAATTTTGGAACAGGCTAAAGTTAATATCTTTATAATTGACTATCGAGGTTACGGGCTAAGTTCTGGTAAGCCGAAAGAGTCAGGCCTATATCTTGATGCTAAGGCCGGATATGATTACTTAATTAATAAAAAGAATATTAAACCTGAGCAAATTATACTTTACGGTGAGTCTCTAGGCGCAGCAGTGATAATTGATCTTGCTTCTAGGGAGAAGGTAGGAGGTTTAATCGCTGAAGGGGCATTCTCTAGCGGCCGGGATATCGGAAAAGTATTTTATCCCTATGTTCCAAAATTCATCTTACCCAATATACTTGATTCCCTAGGAAAAATTAATAAGATTAAGGCACCTAAATTATTTTTGCATTCAGCGGATGACGAAATAATCCCTATAAAGCTGGGGAAAAAGTTATACCAGGCAGCACCAGAACCTAAGTATTTTGTCGAGGTATCCGGAAGTCACAATAGCATCTATTCTGATTCAGAAAATAAATACCTTGTATCAATCATTGCTTTTCTGGATAAACTTTGAATTTGGGGCTATAGACATTATTCCTACTGGAATGGGAAAGCGCCTATGCTTTTTCCTCGAAGCTCTTTTAAGATTTTGTTATCCTGCATCAGAATCAATCTTTTTTTACCGACGATGCGGATTCTGTTGCTTTTCTCAATAAGGGTGCCGATATAGGTTCTATTTAAAGAGACCAGCCCCTTGTTTTTAAGAATGATCTCACCGTTTTCTAAAGAAAAACTATTTATTTTATATATACCTCTACTCCCGGTATGTATAATCAAAGATTTTAGCTCTCGGGTTATATGTTCGGCCAGTGCCGGTGAGATAGACTTAACTAATTCCAGACGTTCTTTTGCCTGTTTCAAAGATTTTCGGCAGTTAAAATTACAGGGAAAGTGCGACAAAAGAGATGCATCAAAAAATCTAGCCACAAAATTATTCAAGAAAGGGTAAGGTAGGGGGCTGTCGGTTTCAGCCAGAACTTGGAAAAGAAGATCCAAATTCTTTTTTACGCAGTCTTGAATATTCCTGTTGTAGAAATCAATGCAGCATTTCGGATAACCTAAAATCCTTCCGAATTCAGTTTCGTGCTGACCCTTTTCACATATTTTGGCTAATCGAGATACTTTCCTAGATTGAGCGATATAGATATACAAAAAACCCTTTTGCTTATGATTTAGGTTTACCGGCTTAGCGTAAGAAGCATAACAAGTTTTATTGCCGTCTTTTTCGACAATGTATTTAAGCGAGGAAATTTCTACAGATAGATTATTTTCTTTAAGAAATCTTTTAGCTGAATTTAGATTATTCCCTTCGTTGTATATCAGCCGTGAAGCTTTTTTCAAGTCGTAAGCCACATATAAAACTTCCAAAGCATTTCTCAAGTTTCCGAATAGTTTAATTAAATCTTTAATCTCCATCGCCAGAGCCACCTATCTTATTAATAAAGTCTAATCGTACATTAGGTATTATACAATAAATTAAGATTCAAGAAAGGTATTTCGAAACCATAATTCTTATACAAAAAAGAATTTATGTTAAGAAGGTAAGTCTTGATTATCGTCAGGTTTTATTATATGATTAAGATAAGATGAAGTTTCGATTTCTGCTAATAAGTTGTTTGTTTTTGTTCACTATACAAGGGTGTTTTTTCCTACCGGAAAGTTTAAAGACTCTAAAGAGTGTTGGCGATAGTCAAGAGAGAATAGAAGCTTATTTATCTAGGCAACTTAAGCTTTTTAACCAATTACTCGTTGATTTAAAGAATGAAGCCATAGAACTAGGTATTTCTAAAGCAAGATTCATACGGGTTTATGGTGAGCCAATATTATCTAAGGAAGTGAATGAACCTTCCGGGGGCGTAGTTCTTCTTTATCGCCATCCTACAGAGTATTTTGAATCTGACCGAGTATATCTTTACTTTGACCAAGAAGAAAACTTAGTTGGTTGGGAATATAAGCCTAAAAAATAGATTTTCTAGTAAGTCACCGGAATATTATACTTGATTTTGCTATTATTTGGGCGTATATTAAATTAAGTGAATAATTAAGGAGGGTGAATGCTTAACTTTCCCATATTTGGGACAATAATTTCCGTCGGTTTTCTAATAGTCTTAGTGATAGCGCTTTTTACTATGACCAAATTGTTAAAAGCGGTGCATAAGACGCATAGAAGGTAAACCGGGGAAGAGTAAATATAACTTTAAAAAGGAGGAGGTGTAGAAATGGCAGGTGTAAACGCGACTTTAGACATTCTGGCGGGTTTAGGACAAATGGTTATTATTTTAGTGCTAGCAGTGGTGCTTTACAGAATAAGCAAGTTTGTGGATGCTCTTTCAGAAATGATAAAAAAAGGCTAATAAATAGACCCCGCTGTTCTGTTTCCCAGAGCGGCGGGGTATCAGTTTTTTAGGAGGGGAGGGGAGAATGAAGAAAGTATTCATTATTGTAAGTGTTTTAATAATTTCTCTAACCGTAAGTCTCTACGCTAAAGATGCAAAGGTAACACCTCAGGAGTTACGGAAAGAATATATCCGCAAAGGCCTCTCCTACGACGATGCCCAACAATACAAACAAGCTATATCTGCATACACAAAGGCTATTCGCCTAGCCCCTAAGGATTCAGTCTCAGCAGAAGCCTATTTTAACCGGGGCTGTTCTTATGTTTACTTGGGTAAACATACTCAAGCCATAGCTGATTATACCAAGGCGATTAAGTTAAGCTCGACCCCCAATGCTGGTTATCATTTTTGTCGGGGAGCATTGTATTATGATAAACGTAATTATCTTCAAGCTGTAAAAGACTTTGATAGAATTATTGAGCTAGTTTCGGAGTCCGAAGCCGGAGATGCTTATTACTACCGAGGGTCAATATTCCATAAGCAAAATAACTACTATGAGGCAATAGATAATTTTAACAAAGCCATTGAAATCGACGCTAGTAATGCTGATGCCTATAATGACCGGGGCACAGTATATTATGATGTTGGAAATTTTGACTCAGCTCGAAGTGATTGGGATAAGGTTTTAGAGATAGATCCTCAAGGAGAAGCCGCAAAAGTTGCCAGCAAAAATTTAAGACTTCTTAGCGGTAAGGCCGCGAAGAAGACTACCTGGGGTCAGAACAAAGAGGAAAAATCAGGCTATGATGCGAGAAAAGAAGAAAACAATAAAGAATCTTTGCTAGAAGAATGGGAGAAGAATATTGGTAAAGCCGGTGATGCTATGAGTGATGATAAATTATCTTCGGCTCAAATCAGCATCTCTAAAAGTATAGATATTGCTAAACAATTAAAAGAAATGGTTAAGGGTAATGATGAGGAAGAAGAAATTGTTGAAGCAATGGAAAATATTTCCTTGGGATTTTTAAAGTTTATTAAGTTTAGCCGGGAAATGGAAAAACTGGTCAGGAGAATGGAGAGGGTTGAAAAGGCTTCTGAGACGTCAAGTGAATTTTTAAATGCAATCAGAGAGATGAAGGGTTATTTGGAAGAGTCTTTAGTTTATTTTGAAGATGCCGAATCTAAAGCCAGTCAAGCACCTTACTTGCTCGAAATTTCTCAGGATATGGTTAAGGAGGTGGGTTCTTTTCTTAAGGATATAGAGAGTGATATCGAAGAGATGGAAACGGACATAGAAGAGATAGAAAGAGAAGCGGTAAAGCGACCGGAAGAAGTTCCGAGCGACCAAAGGGAGTCCCAAGCCAAGTCCAGGGACGAAAGCGAGGAGAAAAAGAAAGAAGCTCCCAGGGTTGACAGTGGAGAGATTAAAAAGCTAGAGAAAGAGTGGGCTACTTACATTAAAGATGTTCAGAAGGCAATTAATAAGAAAGATTTCTTTTCAGCTGCTGTTTATGTTAATACTAGCTTAGAGCTATTAAGCCACTTAGAGGATTTACTTAAGGCGGGAGACCTTTCCCAAGATAAGTTAGGAGCTATGCAGAAAGTATCTTCGATTTATGAGCATCTGCGTGGTTTAGCTGAAGTTTTAGATACGGAAGAGCTTAGTGACCAAGATAAAGAGAATTTAGAAGGAGCAATTGAGTTTACTTATAAACAGCTAAAGGAAGTTGAGGAAAGTCCGGGTAATGATTCAATGATAAGGGGTATTTGTAAGAGTATTGCAAAAGAGTTAAAGAAGCTTGAAAATGAGTTTGCAAAACTTTCCAAGAAGAAAGCCCCTAAAGCTAAAAAGAAAGTAGAGAAGGAAGAAGAATTTGTCTACGAGAGAAGAAAGGATTTAGGTTATCAGAGGCGCAGCGATACCGAATCTTACCAGAGACGCAGCGAGAATTCTTCTTCTCGGGGCTGGGGTAGTAGAAGCGAGACTACCTTAGATACAGATAGCCAGCGCCGAAGTAGTGAAACATCCCAGCGCAAGAGCGCAGGAGGTTCTTTTTCCAGGCCCAAGGACTTTTACAATAATTATTGCCGGGTATTTTTACCTATTCTTGAAAAACAAATGACTGCCATACGAGATAAATATTCTCCTGGCGAGAATGTGGACGATGCTATGCCTTTTAAGAGTGTAAGCGATTGTACTACTCAGCTTCTTGAGCAAGAAGAAGAACTTAAGACTTTCTGTTTAGCTGATAAGAGTGAAAAAGAGTGCGATCAGGCAGTAACCCAAGCAAGAGAGATGTATAAGACTATGATTACCCGCAAGGGCTGCAAAAAGTTTTACACCGAGTCTTGTGAAGGATACTACAGCCCTAGTAGTGACCGAGAAGCTTACAGTGAGTGTATGGCTGATATAAACAAGTATTGCGATTCGCTTCCTGAGTCTGTTTCCTGGTAAGATGAAAGTGCTAAAGGTTATTTTTATTTTTGTTTTTTCTTGCCTGCTAACCCCTTTCCTGTTTGCTGAAACTGTAGAGCTTATCGGTTCTCAATCTAAACAAGGTTTACTGTCCAGTGCAAAATTAGAGTCAGAGCCTGTCGAACTTACCTCTGGTGGAAAAATTATTAAAGTTAAAGGTGGCTATAGAGGGTTTTGGATAAATCGTAAAGATGGTTACAGATTCGAGAATGTCTATAAATTCTGGAATCCTGATGGTGCTATCGATAAGAAATTATCTCCGGGCACCTACACTGTTTACCCTAACCTAGGCAAGAATGATCGAGAAGCCAGGGTAGTAATAGAGGTTCAGTTAATAGCTGATTTATATAATATACCTCTTCAAGCATCAAGTCTGGAACAATACCGCTACACAAAGAATAATTTTTATAAAAAGATTTTTAAAGCTTCAGGAAAAGAAAAAATAGAGCTTTGTAAAAAAGCAATTCAGGGATTTGGGATGGTTGTTGATGAGTTTGACGACCCCAAAGCCCATACAACTAAGATGTTAGCTACTTACAATCAGGCTCAGTGTTATTCTATACTTGGCGATATCCAAAGTTGTAAGATAACCTTGAAGAGATGTCTTGAATTTACTCCTGAGATGGACGAGCAAAGTGAGAGCGCAATATCTTATTCCCTGTCTTTATATAGATTGGCAGAGAGAGAACTTCGAAATTTGGAGGCTAAGGAGTGAGTAAGAATAGGGCAATTAAATACTCTTTAACTTTTATTCTTTTGCTATTTATCGTCAGTGGTTTTAGCTCTTTTTCCTGGGCTAAGACTACAGCTATAAGTCTAGGTACATCTGTGTTTAAGGATGATCCTGATTTACCAGCTTGTGAAGATGATGCCCAGCATGTCGCTGATGTTTTATATGAGCAAGGTGTTGTTGATGAGGAGATAGAGCCTTTAATCGGACCTAACCGTAAAAAAATTATTGAATACAAGATTAAAAGAGAAGTAAAAGCCTTGAGCAAGGGTGATACCTTGGTTATTTTTAATTCTAGCCATGGCAGCAAGGTAAACGGTATTGTTGCTTTTGATGATTGTATTTCCGATGAAGAACTTTCCCAGTGGATTTCAGAGAGTGATTGTTCTCGTGTTCTTTTTATCAATGATAGTTGTTACTCCAGTAAGTTTAAATTAAATCTTCCTGATAAAGAAGTTTGTCAGATTAATTCATCCAGCGCTCCCATGGTTTCTTTCGTCTCAGCAGTAGACACCTTTGGATATTGGGATGCTAGAAACAGCGTATTCACAAAGCACTTTGTCAATGCTCTACGTCCGGCTAATTCCGATAAAAACGGCGATGGCAATGTTACTGCTGGTGAAATTCTAGATTATGTTAAGGATAAGATTTTAAATGAGGAAACCGCAGAGTGGCGTAAGCTCGAGGATTCTGATTACGCAACCTTAGAAGACGCTAAGAATGCTATGGATAAGGCTAGAGAAGATTGGAAAGAGGCTAAAAGGAGAGGTGATAAAGCTGCCATGAAGACATTGGGCAATGCCTATTGGAAGGCACGGCGTGCCTATGAGCATAAGGTTTTAAGAGTGGAGATGCGCTGGCAAAGCCCGACAATTACCGGAGACTCTGATTTTATTGTGGTTGGTGAAAAATCCTGGAAACTTTGCATGGAGGAGAAGATTAAAGAGAATAAGTTTACTTGTGAGGTTGTTACTACTGTAATACCTGATAAGGCAACAGGCCAACATATCTTTGAAGAAACTTTTTGTCAGTCTCAGCCTTTTGAATTAAAGCATGGTAAGATTAGCTCTTTTGTTAGGAGATATAGTGAACTTGGGAAGGGGTTTTTGCCTTATAAGGAGCGGGGGGTAAGGCTTGAGAAGATGTATAGCCGAAAACGCCAGGAAGAATGGAATTTGACGATGAGAAAATCTGTTGAAGATAAAGCTAAGTTTGTTCAAGGATGCGGAGATTGTAG
>CAZHVO010000046.1:0-7860 GCA_964536195.1 uncultured Planctomycetia bacterium | reverse complement strand
TCCCACAATGTTCAAACTTGGATACTTATCGTGGGAAGCAAAAATGCGCTTTACTTCTACCTCGTCCATGCCAAACTTAGTCTCTTTCTTGCCAGTAGTAATATAGGCATGGGTTCCCGGCACAACATCAGGATTAAAACGTAGAGCTACCTTAGTCGTCTTCTTAAGCTCCTCGGAAATCTTATTGACCCGTTCTAACTCAGGCTTTGACTCTATATTGAACATTAATATTCCATAGTTTATAGCATCCCTAATCTCTTTATCAGTCTTGCCCACAGAAGCATAGACTATTTTCTTGGCTGGACACTTTATTCTCTTAGCCCGATAGAGCTCTCCTCCAGAGACAATATCTAGACCTGAGCCCTTTGAAGTAAGTAGTTTTAGTAAAGAGAGATTAGAATTAGCCTTGACTGAGTAACAAATCAAAGGGTTTAAGGAAGAGAAAGCACTCTTTAACTTTAAAAAGTGGTCAAGAATCGTCTTAGCACTATAGACATACAAAGGAGTGCCAAACTTAGAAGCTAGACCTCTAACCCCTAGATTCTCGCAATACAAGCTACCACTCTTGAAACTAAAATAATGCATTTTGGTTTACTTAAGTCTCGAGGATTTTGCAGAAGTGGTTTTCCTAGACGTCGACAAAGACTTCTTTGACGACACAGCATACTTAGGATTCATTATCTTCTTTATATCCTTATGGGTTAACTTCCGATGGAATTTTTTTAAAACCTTATCGGACATATCCTTTATCTTAATTTCTTCATCCTCAGAGTAACGGATAAGCTGACCAACGATCTCATGGGCTTTGCCAAAAGCAACATCCCGGTAAACTAAAAATTCTACTAGTTCAGTAGCATAAAGCTCTTGATCTTTTAAAGCTTCTTCTAAACGCCCTCGGTTAAGCTCTATCTTACCGACAAGATCAACAGTAATCTTTAGCTCCTTTTTGATTGTCTCAACTGATGAAAAAAGCGGTTCTTTATCCAACTGCATGTCCCGATTATAAGTTAAGGGCAATCCCTTCATGATAGTGAGAACTGCCATCAGGTTTCCGTAGATCTTACCAGTGCTACCGCGAACTAACTCTAGGAAATCAGGGTTCTTCTTGTGAGGCATCAGAGATGAACCAGTACAAAACTCTTCTGGTAAATCGAAAAATCCAAACTCCTTAGTAGAGTAAAGAATAAAATCCTCAGCCATACGAGAAAGGTGCATCTGCATAATTGATAAAATGTTTAAAAACTCGATAACAAAATCCCGGCTAGCAACATTATCCAAAGGATTCCTTACTGCTAAGGACTTTGAACGCAAAGACATAGACTTAGTCTTCTCTAGAAACTTCCTCAGGGCTTCACTATAGGCAGCCCGAGGGATAGCGCTTCCAGCCAAAGCCCCAGAACCAATATATATAGACGACTTCTTCAAGAAAGCATCTAGCCTCTCAAAATCCCGCTCAAACATACAAAAGAAAGCTCCTGTGTAGCTTAAGAAAGATACTACCTGAGCCCTTTGAGTATGGGTATAACCAGGAATATAGCACTCACAATAGCGATTGCCAAAGTGATTTAGAGAAGATAGAATTACATTAAGAAGGCTAAGAATATATACACCTTCCTTATAACAATACCACTTCTCATCAAAAACCACCTGATCATTCCTTGATCTTAAGGTATGAAGCTTATCAGCTAATTTACCTGTTTTTTTCTCTACCCGGTTTTGAATATCACTATGAATATCCTCAGCGCTCATGTTAGGCTTAAATCTTTCTTCCCGTACCTCTTTGAAGATCTCATTTAAAGCTATGGTCAGTATCTTAGCCTCAACGCTAGTTAGAAGACCGGCTTCCTTAAGAGCAGAAACATGAATAATAGAGTGGTAAAGATCGTATTCAGCTAACTTATAGTCGTATTGGATAGACTTCTGAAATTGAAAAAAGTCTTTGTCGATTTCCTTCCTAAACCTTCCACCCCAAAGTTTCTTAACCATATTACACCTCTGTTATTATCCAATAAAAGGCTGACTCCAAATATTTATAAATCCTTGGGCCCAATTCCGATTAAATTTATCGCCCTTTCCATAAGTAGCCAGTTCTTGCCGATACAAGGAAAGTGGCGAACTCCTCTTGGCAATAATAATATTACCCTTACATAGCTTAAGAGTAATCTTACCACTTACTGCACTTTGAGTTTTATCTACAAAATTATCTAAAGATTTCTTTAAAGTGCTAAACCAGAGGCCTTGATAAACCAACTGGGAGTACTTTAAAGATACTATTTCTTTAAAATATAGAGTCTCCCGATCTAAGACTAAGCTCTCTAACTCCTTATGAGCACTATGTAGAATCCAAGCTGCTGGAGCCTCATAAACTTCCCGAGACTTTATACCGACTACCCTATCTTCTACTAAATCAGTTCGCCCAATACAGTGCTTGCCGCCAATTTTATTTAACTTCTCAATTAAAGTAACTAAATCCAAAACTTTATTATTTAATTTTATTGGCTTTCCTTCTTTAAACTCAATAGTTAGATATTGAGGCTTAGCCGGTGCTTTGCTTAAACTCTGAGTAAGGACAAAAGCATCCTCCCCAGGTTGATTATTTAAATTCTCTAAAATTCCGGCCTCAATACTTACCCCCCAGATATTCTGGTCAATGCTATAGATCTTCTTTTTAGTAGCTGATATCGGAATTTTGTTTTTCTTAGCATAAGCAATTTCGCTCTCCCGTGAGGTTAGTTCCCACTCCCGCAAAGGAGCAATAACTTTTAGTTTAGGATTTAAAGCCTTCACCCCTACTTCTATCCTTACCTGATCATTACCCTTAGCAGTACAGCCATGGGCAACAAATGAAGCTTTTTCTTTCCTGGCTACCTCGACTAGATGCTTAGCTATTAAAGGCCGACCTAAGGCAGTATTAAGAAGATACTTTCCCTGATAAAGGGCATTGGCCTTTAAAGAAGGAAGGATATACTCCTGGGCAAATTCGTTTTTTAAGTCTTTGATGTAAAGCTTTACACCTTTGGACTTTGCCACCTTCTTCTTTAACTGGGCTGGAGAAAACTCACTGCCCAAATCGGCTGAAAAACAAACTACTTTAAATCCTTTGTCCTTAAGCCACTTTAGACAACAAGAAGTATCCAGTCCACCAGAATAAGCTAAAATTAATTTTTCCTTCATCTTTCTACTTCTTTAAAATATAGGTAAGAATCGCTTTTGCCGTATGGAGACGATTCTCGGCCTGTTGAAAAACAACCGACTTCTTACCTTCAATAACTGAAGAGGTAATCTCCTCTCCCCGATGGGCTGGAAGACAATGCATCACAATAGCATCGGGTTTAGCCCTGTTTAAGATTTTATCATCGATTCGAAAGTTTTTAAAAGCTTTTTTTCGTTCCTCCTTCTCTTGCTCTTTACCCATAGAGGTCCAAACATCAGTATATAAGACATCGGCATCCTTAGCTACCTGCAAAACAGAGTCAGTAAGATTAATTTTGGCTCCCGAGACCCTATGGTAACTTTCAACCTCACCTAGGATGCTCTCATAGGGCTGATAACCTTTAGGGATAGCTAAGTCCAAATTTCCGCCTAAAACAGAAAAAGCATAGATTAAGGAATTGCAAACATTATTACCATCACCAATATAAGCTACTTTTAGCTTCTTTAAATCTCCCTTTAGCTCTCGAATCGTCAGTATATCAGCTAGAGCCTGCGAAGGATGTAAGAGATCGCTCAGAGCATTGACTACTGGAATCGAAGAAATTTCAGAAAATTTTAGAATGTTACCGTGAGAGAAAGTTCGCACAACTACTGCATCCAAATATACCGAAAGTGTCCGAGCAACATCAGCAACCTCCTCCCGCTGGCCTAGCCTTACCTCTTGCGGCGAATAGTAGATTGCTTTTGCGCCTAATTGCTGAGCCCCAATATAAAAGGCGGTCTTAGTCCGCAAAGATGCTTTTTCAAAAAGCAAGCCTATAGATTTTCCTTCAAGAAGGCTCTTAGAGCTCCTAGGATCCTTCTTCATCTGAGCAGCCAAATCTAACAGATCATTTAACTCTTTGGAAGAAAAATATTTTAAGGAAACAAAATGACTCATTAGAAAATCCTCTATTTAATTTTAACTTTGGCTAAGACTCCTTCTAGAATCTTTAGCCCTTTATCTAACTCAGGCTTAGTAACATTTAAAGCTGGCATAATCCGCAATACCTTCTTGTGGGTAGAGTTTATCAATAACTTCTTCTTCAAACACTCTAAGAATATCGGATAAGAATCAATTTCAAGCTCTAAACCAACCATAAGGCCTATACCCCGAACCTCTTTAATAAAAGAAAACTTCTTCCTAAAAGCATAAAGGCCCTTTAGAAGATAGCTTCCCATACTCGCGGTATTTTTAATAAGTTTTTCCTCTTCAATAATCTTAAACACCTGCTGTGATACCTTACATACCAATGGAGAACCGCCAAAAGTTGAAGCATGCATGCCCGGCCTCATTACATCGGCTATTTTCTTCCTAACTACTAAAGCTGATATCGGTACTCCAGCGCCTAAGCCCTTGGATAGAATTAATATATCGGGAACCAAGGAATAATTTTGATAGCAAAATAGTTTAGCAGTCCGACCCATACCAGTCTGGACCTCATCAATAATAATAAGAATCTTCTTCCTATTACAGAACTCCTTTAATTTGTCAACGTAGGCTTTACTGGCAACATTTATTCCACCCTCTCCCTGGATTAATTCCAAAATAACCGCTACGGTCTTAGGAGTAACTTTCTTCCTAAAACTCTCAAAATCATTAAACTTAGCAACTTTGAAACCAGGCAAAATCGGCCTAAAAGGTTTCTTATATTCTTCTTGAGCAGTAGCCGAAAGTGCTCCAAAGGTCCGGCCATGAAAAGAGTTCTCCATCGAAATTACCTCATAACGCTTGCCCTCACCAAAGATCCGGCTGAATTTAATTGCACCTTCTACAGCTTCAGCTCCGGAATTAGCAAAGAAAACCTTAGCTGGAAAACTCCTCTTGGTAATATCTTGAGCTAATAAAGCTTGTTCCTTAAAATAAAGGTTATTGGGAAGATGAATCAGCTTCTTAGCTTGTTCAGCTATAACCTGAGCTATTTTTAAATGAGCATGGCCTAAGATAGAAACTCCCCAACCTGGGAAAAGATCTAAATACCGGCTTCCTTCTTGATCCCAAAGCCAACTCCCCCTACCTTTAACAAATACTGGACCACACCGGGTATAAGTATTTAAACTATAGTTTTTGTATAATTTTTTAATGCCTACTCCTTTGTCCTTCATCCTTCTACCTTTATCCTTTTACGATCTCTGTGCTAATACCCTTATCAGTAAATATCTCTAGAAGGAGAGCATGGGATATCTTAGCGTCTACAATATGAGCTTTATTTACTCCAGCACCAATTGCTGCAGCTGCTGCCCTTACTTTAGGAACCATTCCTTGATCAATAGCTTCAGCTCCAATTAACTCCTCTATCTCAGCAGCGGTCATTGTCGAAATTAAAGAATTCTTATCTTTAGAGTCTCTCATTACTCCCAAGACATTAGTAAGAAGGACTAATTTTTCAGCCTTAAGTTTAGAGGCTAGAAAAAAAGCAACCTCATCAGCATTAATATTATAAGCAAGCCCTTGGCTTGAAAAACCCATAGGGCAAATTACTGGGATGCTATCCTCAAGAGCCTCTTCTAGTCTCTTGCGATCAAAATTAACTACATCGCCGACAAAGCCTAAATCAACATTACTCTCTTTCTTTACCACCTCTAAAAGCTTGCTCTTTCCTTTAAACTTGCGAGCTTTAACGCCATGGCTACTTATTTCTTCAACAATTAGATCATTCAACTTATCTAGTTCCCTCTCAACTACCTTTAAAGTATCCTTATTAGTAACCCGCATACCTTCTACAAACTCAGTTACAATTTTGCGCCCCTTTAGCTCTTCGGTAATATTAGGCCCTCCGCCGTGAACGATAATCGGCCTTATACCAGCAAACCTCAAGAAAGCAATATCTTCAAGAACGCATTTACGAACCCTTTCCTCACCTAAGATAGAACCACCATACTTGATAACAAATATCTTCTTATGAAAGTTCTTTATGTAAGGTAAAGCTTCAATTAAAACATCGGCTTTTTTTATGGCTTCTTGTACCATTTTACTCTCCTAGCTGTATTCAGCATTAATTTTAACGTATTCCGGGGTTAAGTCACAGGTATATACTACACCCTTTGCTTTACCCCTCTTCAAATCTACGCTTATCTTAACTTCCTTCTTATTTAAAGATGTAGATTTAATAGATAAATTTTGCCCAACCTTAATACCAGCCTGGCCTAAGCTTGAGATAATCCTACCCCAATTAGCACTAGCTCCATAGAGAGCAGACTTAAACAGCGGGGAATTCGCTAAAGACATTCCAGCCTTCTTAGCCTCAACGCTACTCTTGGCACCTTTTATCTCTATTTCGACAAATTTGCTTGCTCCCTCGCCATCCTTAACAATCATCTTAGCCAATGCCAGACAAACTCCCTTTAGCTTCTGGCTAAATGCTTTTATCTGTCTCCTACTCTTTAAAGGAACTTTTGCACTCGTTGCAACAAATACCGTATCATTAGTGCTCATACAACCATCTATGCTTATGGAGTTAAAACTTGAATCTACTGCCTCCTTAACTATTTTTTTTAATAGGCCTTGGTCGATATCGACATCAGTAATTATAAAACCTAACATTGTAGCCATATTAGGACAAATCATCCCGGCACCTTTAGCAAAACCTAATAGGGTAGCCCCAGCAACATTTGCCCCAGCTATCTTCGCAAAGGTATCAGTAGTAAGAATACTCTGAGAAAAGTTACTGGTATTTTTGCCTAACTTTTTTATCAACTGCCCAAAACTTTTTACTATTTTTTCCTTGGGTAGTCTTTTACCAATAATACCCGTAGATGCAAAAAGTATATTCGAGGTCTTTACTCCCAGCTTTTTTGCTAACTTCCAAGCAATGTCCTCGGTATCCTTTAGACCTTCTTTATGGGAGTAACAATTAGCATTGCCGCTATTTACTAAGATTGCTTTTATCGGATTGTTGATATTCTTCTTGCAAAAAGTAATCGAATATGCCGGATTAGCATTAGACGTAAAAGCACCTTCAACTTTACAAAGCTCTTGGGCATAGATTAAACCTAAATCTAACTTTTTCCGCTTTATCCCGCAATGAGTTCCTGAAAGTAAAAATCCTTTTGGTAATATCATTTTAACCCTAAAGTTTCATCCCAACCTAACATTATATTCATATTCTGGACAGCTGAGCCAGCTGCACCCTTAATAAGATTATCAATACAAGAAACTAAGACTCCCTTTTTGCCCGATGAATCCAAAGCAAACCCAATATCGCAAAAGTTTGTACCTACTACATCTCCCAACTTAGGCAAATCTTCCTTTATCCGCACAAAGGGAGAGCCTGAATAGTGTTTTTGATAAATACTCTCAATCTCTTCCTTGCTAACCTTTTTATTAAAATTAATGTAAATTGTAGAGTATATTCCAGCTTTCATCCCGGCAACATGAGGAGTAAAAGAAAGATCAAGACTCTTTCCACTGGCCTGCCCTAACACGCTTAATATCTCCGGTGTATGCTGGTGGATAAAAGGCTTATAAGCCCAAAAATTATTGGGAACATCCATATCTTTACACTCCAAAGCAGTCTTGCGGCCAGCTCCGCTAATTGCTGACTTAGAATCTACAATAATCTCACCCTCTAAGACTCCCCCCTTAACCAAAGGAAATAGGGCTAAGATAATTGAAGTAGAATAACAACCAGGATTAGCTACTAGGTTACTCTTAGCAATTTCTTGGTG
>CAZHVO010000045.1:0-7897 GCA_964536195.1 uncultured Planctomycetia bacterium | reverse complement strand
CGGTTACCTTTGAGGAAATCAGTTCTGCTATTTCAGCGTTTAAGAAGGCAGAGAAGAAGGGTGTCAAGTCGGATAAAGATGAAGAATGTCGGATAAGTGTCGGAAAAGAAGATGGCGCAAAAGATTGAAATATGGCGCATAAAATGGCGCAAATGTATTTGTCACGAAAACGATTAAAATGTCACGAAAAATGTCATGAATAATTACGGACATTATTTCGGACAAATATCAGACATTTCGGACATTATGTAAATAGAGAAGTGAAGAGAAGAGAATGGTAAAAGAGAAGAAAATATCAGGGATAAAAAGCTGGCCTGCGGATGACAGGCCAAGAGAGAAACTCCTCAAAAAAGGGGCAGGGGCTTTGAGTAATTCCGAGCTTCTGGCCATTCTTCTTCGCACCGGCACTAATGGCACCAGTGCCATTGATCTGGCCCGCAAAATCTTAAAGAAATTCAGCACATTCAGGAACATGGCGCACACCGACGTGCGTGACTGGAAAGACCTCAAAGGTCTGGGTGCGGCTAAAGTTGCCCATATTCAGGCGGCGCTTGAGATTGGCAGGCGATTTCGTGAGGATGAGGCAAGCGCCGGAAAACAAAAAGTATCATCAGCCAAGGATATTGTGGATATCCTTATGCCGCAGATGCGGGACCTTAAGACCGAAAGTTTTAAGGTCGTTTATCTGGACAGTAACAACCGCGTCATCGACATTCTTGATGCCGCTATCGGTACCGTTGATCACGCCATGCCGATTGTGCGCGAGATCATCCATAGCGCCTTACAGAAATTCGCGGCATCAATTATCTGCGCGCATAATCATCCGAGCGGTAACATTACACCAAGCACGCAGGATAAAAAATTCACCAAAGAATTAAGCGACGCCGGGAAGCTGATGGAGATAAATGTGATGGATCATATTATTATCGGTGAGGATGAGCATTTCAGCTTTGCCGATGAAGGATTGATGATTTGATTAAACGATTTTTTAAGTAAAGGTGAAATATATGAAGAAAAAATTATCATTAGCATGGCTTGAAGGGTTTCTTTTAGACGCGTGTGATCTATTGCGCGGGAATATGGACGCGTCTGAATTTAAAGAGTACATCTTTGGAATGTTATTTCTGAAACGATTAAGTGACAAGTTTGATGATGATAAAGGTCATCGCTACGAAACACTGAAAGGCAGAGCTAAGTCCGAGGCAAGTATATCAGAGGCACTGGAAAGCCCTAATGCTTATGATTACTATGTTCCTGAAAAAGCGCGCTGGGAAAAGGTAAAACATTTTAAGCGTGAGGTCGGTGACAAACTCAATAAATCATTGGCCGCGTTGGAAGAAGCGAACATTGATAAACTGGAAGGGGTGCTGACCAGTATCAACTTCAATCGCACTTTCGGCAAGAACAAAAAAAGTTTAACAGATGAAACTCTTGTGGCGTTTATCGATCATTTTAATAAAGTATCGTTGAAAGATACAGATTTTGAGTTCCCCGATCTTTTAGGCGCGGCGTATGAATATCTTATTAAATATTTTGCTGATAGTGCCGGTAAAAAAGGCGGTGAATTTTACACGCCTAATGAAGTTGTTAGGCTTCTTGTGAATATCCTTGAACCGGAAAAAGACGCAGAAGTATATGATCCCACCGGCGGCTCAGGCGGTATGTTGATTGAATCAAAGAATTATGTTGAGACACGCTACGGATCTGCTGATGAAATGAGTTTTTACGCACAGGAAAAAAACGGAACCACATGGTCAATGTGTAAAATGAACATGCTTTTTCATGAAATCTATGATGCGGATATCCGAGTGGGTGACACACTTACTGATCCTCAGCATATTCAAAACGGAGAACTTCAAAATTTTGATATTGTTATTGCCAATCCGCCTTTCTCCCAAAATTATGAAGATATAAAGAATTTTCGTGACAGATACCGCTTTTGGATGCCGAAGAAGAAAAAAGCTGATTTCATGTTTGTTCAACACATGATTAGTGTTCTTAAAGGTGATGGGCGTATGGCCGTTATTATGCCCCACGGTGTTTTATTCCGTGGCGGTGAAGAGCAGAATATGCGCAAATGGCTTTCTGAAAAAGGATTGCTTGAAGCGGTTATCGGTTTGCCACCGGCATTGTTTTATGGTACAGGAATACCGGCATGTGTATTGATTATCAATAAAAAAGACGCGGAAAAGCGGGATAAAATTCTTTTCATCAATGCTGACAGGGAATACAAAGAAGGCAAGAATCAAAATAAGCTTCGCCCTGAAGATATAGCCAAAATATCGTACTGTTATCACCATAAGCAGGAAATAAACAAATACTCAAAGCTGGTCAGCAAAAATGACCTTAAAAAAGAGGATTTTAACTTCAATATTCGCCGTTACGTGGATAATTCACCGCCTCCTGAGCCTTAAAGATATGGGGTTTTCCAATGATGTGCTGGAAAAATATCGAAAGCTTATTACAAGGCCCCATGGAATAATTTTAGTTACCGGGCCTACCGGAAGTGGTAAGACTACTACGCTTTACGCGTCATTGGATAAGATAAACACAGCTGAGAAGAATATAATAACAATCGAAGACCCTATTGAATACAAACTTGCCGGGATAAGGCAGATTCAGATAAATCCCAAGGTTGATTTGACATTTGCCAATGGCTTACGTTCTATACTAAGACAGGACCCGGATATTATAATGGTTGGCGAAATGAGAGATTTCGAAACTGCTGAAATTGCGATTCAAGCTGCATTGACCGGGCATCTTGTTTTCTCGACACTTCATACCAATGATGCGCCTGGCGCCGTTACAAGAATGATTAATATTGGTGTTGAGCCATATTTAGTTTCCTCTTCCGTTATTGGCATTTTGGCGCAACGGCTTGTTAGGACCATCTGCTCTGACTGCAAGGAAGAGTATACACCTTCTAAAGAAGGATTGAGAGATATTGGTTTAAACGAAAAAGATAAGATAGATTTCTATAGAGGGAAAGGTTGTCCTGAATGCATGAATACCGGCTATAAAGGTAGAATCGGCATTTTCGAATTGATGCTTATGGATGATAAAATTCGTAATTTGACAATTGCTAAGGCACCTTTGGAAGATATCAAGAAACAAGCGCAATTTTCAGGCATGATTTCTTTAAAAGAAGATGGAATTGGCAAGATTAGAGAGGGGTTGACCACGGTTGAGGAAGTGCTGAGAGTGACCCAGGAGGAATAATGCCTACTTATACATATAAAGCTCGCGATACAACAGGAAAGTTAGTCAAAGGCACGATGGCAGCCGCCACCAAGGAAGAGCTTATTGACAAACTCCACGAAATGGGATATATGACTACCGGAGTTACAGAAGCTCTGCCCGGCATTAAAGTTGAGTCGTTATTTAAAAAAATAAGGCCGATAAGTGCCGAGGATATGATTATGTTTTATATTCAATTTTCTAATATGCTTAGTGTAGGTATACCTATTTTAAACAGTTTGAATACGCTAAACAGGCAAATTGAGAATAAAAGATTAAAGGAAGCTGTTGGCAGCGTCTCAAGGAGTGTTGAAGGAGGAGATAGTTTTTCACAGGCGCTTTCAAGACATCCTGGTGTATTTCCTAAACTCTTTGTAAATATGGCAAAAGCCGGAGAAGCTAGCGGAAAACTGGATACGGTTTCCACCAGATACGCCGAATATTTTGAACATCAAACAGATTTGAAGCAAAAGATTAAAGGAGCTCTTTTTTATCCGATGATACTTTTAATTGCCGGAATTACAGTTACCCTTTTTATTGTTACCTTTGTAATTCCGCAGTTTGCGCAAATTTTCATGAAAGCAGGTATAACATTGCCTCTACCTACGCTAATTCTTTTTAAGATAGGAGTAGGAGTTAAGCGTTTCTGGTATTTAGGAATTTTATTGGTTATTGCTATATGGTTAGGAATAAGATTTTATATAAAAACAGAAAGCGGGCGGTTCAATTTCGATAGGTTTAAATTGAAAATACCTATACTCGGGCCTTTGTATCGTAAAGCAGCTATCTCCGGATTTGCCAAGACATTGGCAACTCTTACGGCAAGCGGAGTTCCTATTTTGCAATCTCTGGATATAACGAAGGATGTAGTTGGCAATGTTGTATTAGGCCGTGTTATCGGAAATGCGCGCAGTTCTGTTGAAAAAGGCCAGCCTTTAGCAGAACCTTTAAAAATAAGTGAGGAGTTTCCGTCTGATGCTGTCCAAATGGTTTCAGCAGGGGAGGAAACCGGCAATTTGGATGGAATGTTAAATAAAGTAGCGGATTTTTACGATATATCAATCGGGTACGCAATAAAAAAGTTGACGACTATCTTAGAGCCATTATTTTTGGTTGTAATGGGCATCATAGTAGGTTTTATTATGATATCAATGTTATTACCTATCTTTGATATGGTAAAAATGCTAAGGCATTAATGAAGAAAAAAAAGGAGGGGGAATGTTGAGAAAAAAGAGTTTTACGCTGATTGAACTTTTGATTGTAATAGCAGTGATAGCTATTTTAGTAGGCATTGCACTTCCACGTTTCAGAGGTATGCGGGAGGAAGGGCTTATCGCACAGGCGAAGGGTGAATTAAGGACCCTTCAAACCGCAGTAGAAAGCTATTATATTCACAACGGTTCTTATCCATCTACTTTTCCTGATGACATTGAAGGGGCTACCCCTAATATCATTGGGACAACCGCTCCTACAGATCCGTTTAATGGTACTAGTGATTATGGATGGGCAACTGATGGCGCGAGTCCTGTCGTCTATTATGTTATTTTTTCAGTAGGTCCGGCTGGTAACGGAGCCGCTACAATTAATACTTCCGGTGTTGTTTCTGAAGGGGCAACTGGTGCAAGTTGTACTTATATTTCTAACGGAACCTTGTCGGATTCAACCCCATAATGAGTAGAGAGATGAAGAAAGGTTTTACGCTACTCGAGATGCTTATTGCCCTTGTTCTTTTTACAATAGGTGTTGTTCTTATAGTCGGGCTATTTGGCCATGGTCTTACCGGTAGTTTAGATGCCGAAAATACAACCATAGCTATGAACTTGGGCCAGGGGAAAATGGAAGAGATTAGAAACTTAGCTTATACGGATATTGCCAGTGAGGCCAAAGATGATGTAAGCGGTTTTTCAGGATTCCAAAGAGACGTAGTAGTGACTGAACCCCAGACCGGCCTTAAACAGGTAGTAGTAACTACTTATTGGACGTTTAAGGGTAGTACGGTAAGTATACCGATTCAAACCTACATACCTAATAACTAATGCAAAAAAAAGGTTTTACATTAATAGAGCTTATAATTGTTATTGTTTTTTTTACTATATTTACAGGAGTGGTTTCCTGGACTTTTGTAGTTGGATTGAGAACATGGGGTTCGGGCAGGGACAGGGCATATATAAGGCAAGATGCTAATTTAGCCATAGAAAGAATGGTGCGTGAAGTTAGCCAGGCAAGTGAGATCGAAACAGCCAAGGCAGATGAAATAGAGTTTGAAGCAGACCTGGACCAGGATGGTTCTGTTGAGACAATCCGATTCGACGTTAGTAACGATGATGACTTGGAAAGAACAGAGGTTATAGCCGGACCAGACATCGTAGTCACTATGGCACCCAATGTACAAACCTTTAGTTTAGGTTATTATCTCGACGGTGACAATGACACTCTTTTAACTTCTGTTACCGGGTCCACGCGGGATGATATACGTGTTGTTGTTATGTCACTGACTTTAGATGACGACGACGAAACGATTACCTTAAGTTCCAGCGTTTACACAAGAAATCAGGGATTAGATGATTAAGAAGAAAGGAACAGCGCTAATACTTGTTTTTCTCACATTTGTCGGCTTAAGCGGGATTGCCTTTGCTTTTTTGACTATGGTTAGCGATGAGATAGGTAGTACCGGAGCCGGTTTGTGGAATATGCAGGCTTTCTACATTGCTGAGGCAGGTCTGGCTAAGGCACAGTGGGCAGTTGTAGTAGATGAACAAGATGCCACTTGGAGCGAAACAGACGAGGCTTTTGGAGAAGGGACGTATACCGTTAGCATTGCTGATAACGGTGATGATACGTATACTATTACATCGGAGGGTTATGTTCCTAACGACACTAATCCTCGGGCTAAAAGACAGATAGTAGAGGAGAATATTCCCGTTGGTTCCGGCGATCTTACCAACTTTTCTTTAGCTGCTACCATTTCTGCATCTTCAGAGAAACTTCCCCAAAATCCTGCGACAAATGGCAATGATGGAGATAGCGGCTCTATGTGGAAAGCCGGCAGCAAAGATGATGCATGGTTGAAGCTGGACTTTGGAAGCTCAATCACATTTGACAGGGCTGTATATACCGGTAATAATATTAACTCGGTTACAATAGAACACTCCGATAACGACAGTGATTATGCTGAGGTAACAAGTGTGGTTGAATCTCCTGCTAAAACAATTAATTTTGATTCGGTTTCGGCGCGATATCTGAGATTAAATATGGATGTAGATAGCAACAGGACGGCAGACGTAGATGAATTTGAGTCATATAATAGTGCTGAAGATGTAAGCGCTACCCTTGGCCAAGGTGAATTCAGCACATCGTGGTAGGCGGTAAATAAAGAAATGGATATTAAAGGAATATTTAAAAAAGATTATATCATAGGGTTAGACATAGGCTCAGCTTCAGTAAAAATTGCTCAATTTAGAAAACTAGAAGATGGATTGCATCTTGTGGATGCCGATGTAAGAGAAATTAAACAAACCGATGACAATGTTATTGGCGAAAAAGAGATTGTATTAGCGTTAAAAGACTTATTCAAGCGCGTTGATGTTAAGAAATCCAAGATTATCGCAAGCATTAATTGCTCTAAAACAGCGGTAAAAATAGCAAAAGCGCCCCATATGCCAAAGGCGGAATTACGCGATGGCATAAGATTAGAGGCTAAAAACTATTTCCCATTTCCGATAAGTAGCTCATTATTGGACTATGAAATATTAGGGGATGCTGTAGAAAAAGGAGTCCGAAGATATGAGGTTGCAGTAGCAGTTTCGCCAAGAAAGACGGTTGATAAATATTTAGCATTGTTAGAAAAGGCAGGAATAAAGCCGGTCTTGTTAGTTCCCTGCCCTAAGGCCTTACAAAAATTAGCCGAGCAATCATATTTTTCCGCCAAAGGCGGAGAAGGTAAGGCTTTGTGTTTTTTAGATATCGGTGGGCTGCATACGGAACTGGTTATTTTAAAAGGGAAGGCCGTAGTATTTAGCCGTAAAATCCCTGTTAGGGGGAAAGATTTTACAAAAAGCATGACAGATGTTTTAGTTTCTGATCGAGGAAGGCTCGAGCTTACTCTGGATGAAGCCGAGAAAATAAAAAGAGAGGTTGGAATACCTCCTGAAGGTGAGTCAAAAATTATTGACAAGAAAATCTCTACGGCTCAAATTTTATCAATGCTCAGAACGCCTTTAGAACAGTTGGTAAATGAAATTGAAAGATGCTTTGATTATTATAGAGAAGAGAGCGGTGGGGGCACGGTAGATTCACTTGTGCTATTTGGTGGAGGAGCATCTCTCGGCGGCCTTGTCAAGTTTCTCTCCGAAGAATTGGGAATAGAGGTTAAACTCGGCGATTCTTTGGAAGGGTTCAAAATTGAATCCGGCGCAATAAAAGAGAGGGGCAAGATTTCTTATCGTTTGGAGTTAGCAATAGGCGCAGCTTTGAGTGAAGGAAAAGGCATAAACCTTCTTCCGCCCGAGATAAAAGAAGAAACAAAAAGGACCTTTAAACGCACAACCATAGAAACTGTTGCAACGGCGGCTATTTTTGTCTTAGCTTTTGTGTATATAGGAATGCGAATTCAACTTACGAATTTCGGAAAAAGGATTTCAGTTGCCAAAATTGAGTTATC
>CAZHVO010000044.1:0-8048 GCA_964536195.1 uncultured Planctomycetia bacterium | reverse complement strand
TAACTTTCTCGAGGCTAGATTCTTTCCATAACACCTAATACAAACTCCTCTTTCTGATTCGCAGGTTAAAACACTTCTTATTCTTATCTTTTCTAGCCCTAAACGCTCTATTCTTTCAGCGACTTCTTCGGTAATCTCCTCGTTAGTCTTAACAATTATCTCATCGCTTACCAAATCAACGATATTATCTAAAGCAACTCTTCCCACTATTCTCTCTCGTAAAGAGACAACGACATCTTCTCCTTCAACAATCTCTGAAACTGTTATTCCATTTACCGTCCCACAATCATCGCTAACGATAATAACTTCTTGGGCCACGTCTACAAGACGACGGGTAAGGTAACCAGCGTCAGCAGTCTTTAAGGCAGTATCAGCCAATCCTTTTCTAGCTCCGTGAGTAGAGATAAAGAACTCTAATACTGTTAGCCCCTCTTTAAAGTTAGAGGTGATCGGTATTTCGATAATCTCTCCTGACGGCTTAGCCATAAGTCCTCTCATCCCAGCTAGCTGCCTTACCTGTAATTTTGAACCTCTAGCTCCAGAATCTGCCATCATAAAGACCGGGTTATCTTGTTCCATATTCGTAAATACAAAATCTGAAACCCGATCAGTAGTTCTTGTCCAAACGTCAATAATTTTATTATGCCTCTCTCTCTCGGTAATAATTCCGTGTCGGTATTGGTCCTCGACCTTATTCAATTCGTTATTGGCTTCAACAATACACTCCTGCTTCTGGTCAGGTATCTTTAAATCGTCAACAGCAATACTTATACCTCCTAAAGTAGCATACTCAAACCCTAAATCCTTTATGTTATCTAGAAGATCAATAACGGCACTGTGGCCAAATTGCTTATAGCATTCGCTGATAATTTCTGACACCCTTCTCTTATCTAAAACCTCGTTAACAAAACGAAATCCTTTAGGCAGAATTTGGTTGAAAATAACTCTACCGGTAGCAGTTTCAATTATTTTTCTCTCTCCATTCCTACTTATTCTTAGCTTAATCTTAGCATGAAGGTCCACCTCTTCATCCTGATAAGCAGTAATTACTTCCTCAGGATTAGAAAAGGTTATTCCCTCACCCTTAGCCTTATCTTTAACCATGCTAATATAGCGACAGCCAATGATCATATCCTGGCTAGGTGCGATAACTGGCCGGCCGTCAGAAGGAGAGAAAATATTGTTCACTGAAAGCATTATTACTCTGGCTTCAGCCTGAGCTTCTAAAGACAATGGAAGGTGAACAGCCATCTGGTCACCGTCAAAATCAGCATTAAAAGCAGCGCAAACAAGGGGATGTAATTTAATGGCCTTGCCTTCAATTAAAACTGGATAAAATGCTTGGATACTTAAACGGTGCAATGTTGGAGCACGATTAAGTAGAACCGGATGTCCTTCAATTACATCTTCAAGGATATCCCAAACTTCAATTCGAGCACGCTCAACCATTCTGCGCGCACCTTTTATAGTATGGACAAATCCTTTTTCTCTTAATTTCTTTATGATGAATGGTTCGACTAGCTCTAAGGCCATCTGTTTAGGGATACCGCACTGATGAAGCTTTAGCTCCGGACCAACAATAATAACGCTTCTTCCCGAGTAATCTACACGCTTACCTAAAAGGTTCTGTCTAAACCGTCCCTGTTTACCCTTAAGCATATCAGAAAGACTCTTTAGGGGTCTGTTCTGCGGACCGACAACTGGCCGTCCATGGCGTCCATTCTCTAAAACAGCATCGACAGCTTCCTGAAGCATCCTCTTTTCATTTCTGACAATTATATCAGGTGCACCTAAAGAAATTAATTTCTTCAAGCGATTATTTCTATTTATAACTCGACGATAGAGATCGTTAAGGTCAGAAGAAGCAAATCTTCCGCCTTCAAGAGGTACTAGGGGGCGTAAATCTGGCGGGATAATCGGAAGAGCATCTAAAACCATCCACTCACACTTATTTCCCGAACGACGCATATCTTCGATTATCTTTAGTCTCTTCAGGAGCCTCTTATTTACTCCGACCTTACCCTTTTCTATACTTTTACGCACTGCTTTACTCAACTTATCTAAATCAATTTCTTTTAAAAGCTCTTTTATGACTTCAGCTCCGATTCCAGCTTTAAAATCTCCCTCGTCACTTTCTAAAGCCTCACGATATTCAGCCTCAGCAAGAAGCTGACCTTTCTTCAGCTTAGTTGCGCCAGGATCAACCACAATATACTCTTCATAGTAGATAACTTTTTCTAATTGTTTAATACTTAAATCAAGGAGGGCACCGATTCGGGAAGGAAGAACCTTAAAAAACCATATGTGTGTTGCTGGTGTAGCCAGAGCAATATGGCCCATGCGTTGTCTTCTCACTGAAGAATGTATAATCTCTACCCCACAACGGTCACACTTAGAACCTTTAAACTTTATTCCCTTCATTTTACCGCAATGACACTCCCAATCCTTAGCCGGCCCAAAGATCCTCTCACAAAAAAGACCATCTTTCTCCGGTTTTAAAGTGCGGTAATTTAAAGTTTCAGCCTTTTTCACTTCACCCGAAGACCAACTCTTGATAACCCCTGGTGAAGCTAACTTTATATTTATCCGATCAAAAAAAGTACCTTCTTCTATCATTTGCTCTCCTTTTCTGCCCTGATATCCAAACAAAGTCCTTGTAATTCCTTTATCAAAACATTGAAAGATTCGGGTACAGAAGGATGAAACTTTTGCTCGCCCCTTACGATTGCTTCATATATTCTTGTCCTTCCTTCTACATCATCACTCTTTACTGTAAGCATCTCTTGAAGAGTAAAAGCTGCCCCATAAGCTTCTAGGGCCCAAACTTCCATCTCACCAAAGCGCTGACCACCAAATTGAGCCTTTCCTCCTAGGGGCTGCTGAGTAATAAGTGAATAAGGTCCGATAGCCCTGGCGTGAATCTTGTCGTCCACCATATGTACTAATTTCATTATGTACATATACCCAACACCAACCTTTTGGGCGAAAGGCTTACCGGTATAGCCATCAAAAAGCGTAACCTTACCATCTTGGGGTAAATCAGCTTTGATTAACAAATCTTTTACATCCTCCTCCTTTGCTCCATCAAAAACAGGAGAAGCAATTCTTAAGCCTAACCTCTTAGCGGCCCAACCTAAATGCATCTCCAGAAGCTGCCCAACATTCATTCGTGAAGGCACTCCTAAAGGATTTAGAAGTAGATCTACCGATGTACCATCAGCAAGATAGGGCATATCTTCTTCGGGTAAAATTTTAGAAATTACTCCCTTGTTTCCGTGTCGGCCTGAAAGCTTATCGCCAGCGGAAATTTTTCTCTTCATAGCCACAAAAACAACTACTCGCTTCAAGACTCCTGCTGGAAGCTCATCGCCTTTTTTGATCTTAACTATTTCTAGCTCCTTCTCAATAGACAATTCACTAAGCCTTCCGTCATAAATATCAAGTATTGCTTTTGCTTCGTCGTTTTCCTCACAGTCAGAAGGAGTAATCTTATTTTCACTCTTGCCCAAACAAATACTTAGACGTCTACTCTTTTCTCGCTCTAGTAATCCTCTCTCTTCATCATAATAAGTCTCAATTTCTTTTATCCTACGTAACTCCTCGGTCTTCTCCTTCTTTGAACGTCTACCTCTATCTTTTCTCTGGAAGACTTCAACGTTTATAACTACGCCGTAAATTCCCGGAGGAACTCGCAGAGAAGTATCTTTTACATCTGCTGCTTTCTCACCAAATATCGCTCTTAATAATCTCTCTTCAGGAGAAAGCTCCTTTTCTGTCTTAGGAGTTACCCGCCCAACTAAGATATCGTCAGGCATAACTTCAGCTCCGATTCGGATAATACCACTATCATCCAAATTACCTAAAGCTTCCTCGCTAACATTAGGAATATCCCGGGTAACTTCCTCATTACCTAATCTTGTTTCCCGAGATTCACACTCAAACTTTTCAATATGTAAAGAAGTAAGTATGTCTTCTTTTACTAATCTTTCATTAATAATGATTGCATCTTCAAAGTTATAGCCCCTCCAAGGCAAGAATGCTACAAGCAAATTAGTACCTAATGAAAGGTTTCCGTCTTCTGTTGCCATGCCATCAGCAATAATCGCATTCTTCTTTAGTTCATCCCCTTTCTTAACTAGAGGTTTTTGATTTGTGCAAGTATCAGCATTGGAGCGGCTAAATTTCTTTAGCTTGTAGGTAAAATTTCCTACTCTTACTGATGAAGCATCTATTTCATTAACCCTACCTGACTCATTAGCAATCACCATTACTCCACTATCTCTGGCTACCTTTTCCTCAATCCCTGTTCCAACCAGAGGTTGCTGAGGAAACATCAATGGTACAGCTTGCCTCTGCATATTCGAACCCATAAGCGCACGATTAGCATCGTCATGCTCAAGAAAAGGAATTAGGGAAGCAGAAACAGATATGATCTGTTGGGGGGAAACATCCATATATTCAATATTCTTTGGTTTTATTTTGGGAAACTTTCCTAAGCAACGAGCATAAATTTCTTTATCTTTAATTTTTCCATCTTCGTCTATATTAGGAGTTACCTGAGAAATCATTGCCTTCTCTTCTTCGTCACTCATCAAAAATTCAGTTTTATCCTTAACCACCCCATTCTCTACCTTCCGATAAGGAGTGGTCAGGAATCCTAGCGGATTTATTCGAGCATAAGTAGTTAACGAAGCTAGAAGACCGATATTTGCTCCTTCCGGTGTCTCGATAGGACAAATCTTTCCGTAGTGGGTAGGATGAACGTCACGCACTTCAAAACCGGCACGCTCACGAGACAAACCACCTGGGCCCATTGCTGAAAGTCTACGCTTGTGAGTCATCTCAGCCAAAGGATTTGTTTGATCCATAAATTGGGAAAGGGGTGAACGAGCAAAAAAATCTTGTATTTGCGTGGAGAAAGCTCGAGAATTTATAAGATGCTGAATAGCAAAATCATTGGAGGCGATAAGCGAATACCTATCCAGGAATGTTCTCTCGACCCTTAACAAACCAACCCTTACTTGATGCTGCAAGAGTTCACCGATAAGTTTTACTCTTCGATTGGAAAGATGATCAATATCATCGACATCTCTCTTCCCAGCCTTTACCAAAAGCAAGGTCTTAATAATTCCTATTACAGTAGTTAAATCTAAAGTTCTTTTGTTTAGACTAAAATCCGTGCCTAACTTCTTATTGAGAAGGTATCTACCTACTTTACCTAAATCGTATCGGCGGGGATCAAGAAACATCCTTCGGAAAACCTCTTTAGCAGCGTCTAAAGTAATTGGTTCAGTGGGACGCATCTTCTTGTAAAAGTCTAAATAAGCCTCTTCTTTGGTTGTTGTCGAATCTTTTTTAACTGTATTAACTAATTCCGGATAAGGTTTGTCAGAAAAATGGCTATAAACATCATCATTAGTGGAAAGACCTAAAATACGCAAGACTTGAGTTGCCGGAAAAGTCTTTCTACGATCAATAATAGCAGTAATAGTATCGTTTATGTCAGTTCGAAATTCCAGCCAATACCCACGATATGGAATTATCCGGGCAAAGTAGATGCGTTTGCCTGTAGGATGAGACTCCTCCTCAAAGAATACACCAGGGGAACGCTGCAACTGACTAATAATAGCTCTCTCATCACCGTTAACAATAAAAGAAGCTGTGTCAGTCATAAGAGGGATATCTCCTAGATAAATTTCCTGCTCTTTTACCTCAAGGGAAGGATCAGCTAGCCTTAAACGCACCCTTAGAGGAGCAGCATAAGTCTGTGATCTTCTTTTACACTCATCTACGCTATAGCGCGGCCGGCTTAAACTGTAAGAGACAAACTCTAAACGATATTGCTTATCCGGACTTTCCATGGGGAAAATTTCCTGCAAAACTTCCTGTAAGCCTACGTTCTTTCTCTTCTCCGGTAAAATCTCAACTTGCAAAAACTCTTTATAGGAGCGCAATTGATGCTCAAGAAGATGAGGTAAAGATAAGCTCTTTTTAATCTTAGCAAAGGTAAGCTTTTTGGCTTTTTCCAAGTTATCCTCCTGTTTGTCCTTATGAGATCCTTGGGCAGCTTTACTGCCTCAGGATAAATTCGATTAAAGGCTTTTTGGGCTTTTGCTTAAAAAGCCTAAATCTCATTTATTTCAACTCTACGGTCGCCCCGGTAGCTTCAATTTTCTTCTTTATCTCTTCAGCTTCTTCTTTGGTAACATTTTCCTTAATCGCCTTAGGTGCAGAATCAACTAAGTCCTTTGCTTCCTTTAAACCTAGTTCAGTAATTGCTCTGATCTCCTTAATAACCGCTATTTTATTGGCCCCTATGCCAGTTAAAGTTACAGTAAAAGAAGTTTGCTCTTCTTCCTCTTCTGCGGCGGCTCCGCCTCCAGCTGCAGCTACAGCAACTGCAGGAGCAGCAGCGGTTACTCCAAACTTATCTTCACAAGCTTTTACTAGCTCGGAAAGTTCTAGAACGGTCATCTCCTCCACCACCTTCATAATGTCATCAACCTTAGACATAACTACCTCCTTATCCCTTTTTCTGCTCTTTAGTTTTTTTTATTTCTTCAACAACCCAAACAAACTTTAAAATAATCTGATTTAATGTATTGAGAAAACCACACAAGGGTGAAGCGAAAGAAGACACTACCATACCAATAAGCACTTCTCGAGAAGGAAGCTTTGCTAAAACTCCTAACTCCTTCGAGCTAACCCTTTTATCTTTTATAACTCCACCCTTTAACTGCAAGGTCTCAGTCTCTTTTGTGAACTCAACAAGGATTTTGCAAGCTTTAACTACATCACCCTCTTCTATGATAACAACACCAGTCTCCGCTTCCAGTAAACTATCCACATCTTCCCAGCCTAATTCACCCACTGCTTTTTTAAACAAAGAGTTCTTAGCTACAAAGACTTTAGCGCCGGAATCACGAAGGTTGTTGCGTAGTTCATTAAAGGGAAAAGCTCCAACCTTATTAAAACCAACAAAAAAACATCCTTCGGTGTCTTTAACCCCTTGCTTGACTTCTTCAACAATTCTTTCGCGTGTTAATAAGCCTATTTTTTTTGTTTCTTTAGCCATAACTTCCTATAGATTAAACTTCACTGCCGGCCCCATAGTCGCTGATAAGTAAAGATTTCCTATAAAATCACCTTTAACTGCTGAAGGCTTTACAGCCTCAAGGGCCCCAACAAAAGCCTTCACATTCTCTAATAGGTCTTGGGAGCTAAACGACAGTTTGCCTACTCCAACATGAATACAACTAAGCTTATCCATACGGAAATCGATCTTTCCTCCCTTTGCCTCTGAAATTGCATGAGCTATATTCTCTGTTACTGTTCCGGTTTTAGGAGAAGGCATGAGTCCTCTGGGACCTAAGAATTTTCCTAGTTTACTTACTAATCGCATCATTGAAGGCGTGGATATGCAACAATCAAAGTCAGTCCACCCTTCTTTGAGAATCTTATCAATAGTCTCCTGGGAACCGATATAGTCAGCTTGGGCTTCTTTAGCATCCTTTTCTTTTTCAGGCTCGCAAAAAACTAAAACTTTAGTCTGATTACCAGTGCCGTGAGGCAATACTACAGATCCCCTAACCATCTGATCGGATTGCTTAGGGTCTGCGCCTAGCTTACCGCTAATCTCTACCATCTCATCAAATTTAAGTTTAGGCATAGACTTTAGGAGATCAACCGCTTCAGCCAAAGGATAAGTCTTATTCTCCTCAACCATTTTCTTAGCTTCCAGATATCTCTTACTATATGCCATAAGTTTTTCCTCTAATCTTGGACTACTTTTAACCCACAACTTCTAGCTGTACCCTCGACTATTCTGGCAGCAGCTTCTAAATCCCGAGTATTTAAATCCTGCATCTTATCTTTAGCTATCTGCATAACTGCGCTTTTAGTTACCTCACCGATAATTTCCTTACCAGGCAAAGAGCTAGCTTTAGCTAAATTAGCCGCTCTCTTCAAAAGAAAAGAAACCGGCGGGCTCTTAACAATAAAATCAAAAGAACGGTCTTCATAAACACTAATTATAACCGGTAAGATTA
>CAZHVO010000043.1:0-8048 GCA_964536195.1 uncultured Planctomycetia bacterium | reverse complement strand
AAAATATGGCATATATTCAGTTACAGTCTTAGATTTTGTGCTTACTTCTAAGGTTTCCCCCCTACCCTTACCAAGCTCGAATCTTAACACCTCTTTACTACTATCGGTTGAGTTAGAAAATCTAATCATATCTACCTTTCCGAGATGCTTTATCTCTTCGGCAAAGGCACTGAATAACTCCTTCTTGTCCAGAACCGGAGCAATCTTCCTTGTCAAATCATAGAGTAGGAAGCGCTCGGTGAGACTGCCCTCTAGCCGATCAACTTTTTCTTTTAAGGTCTTTTGTACTTTTTTCAAATTAAAATATTCCTGAGATATTCTTTTCTTCTCATCCTTGCACTTTTTCTTAAGCTTCTTAAAAGAAATATACTCTTCAGCCAAGAAGATCATAAATAGTAAGCTAATTACTATTGAGAAAAGCATAATTTATTTTTTCCTTCCTTTTTTGCTTTATATAGTAACTTGTCGACTCTTTGGGTTAGCTTTTCAATATCTTCCCCTTCATTAGGAGCAAGAATTGCTCCTAATGATACTGTGAAATTTATTTTTTTCCGGCGGAAAGTTAACTCGGCTCCTTCGATTTTTCTACGAATCTCCTCACCTATACGCAATAATTCTTTCTTCGTACATTCGGGGATAGAAATGATGAATTCTTCCCCACCAAAACGAGAAACAAGATTACCAGCCTCTCCGGTAATGCTGATCAAAATCTTAGCCAGTTTTTTCAACACGAAATCGCCAACAATATGCCCATAACTGTCATTGATCTTCTTGAAGTCATCAATATCCAGCATAATAACCCCTATTTTGCTTCCTTTATTCTGAACCCGGCTAAGTTCTACCTCCAGTCGGTTAAAGAAATACTCCCTCAGATAAAGAGTCGTAAGGGAGTCCTTTATCGCTAAATCCTGAGCACTGGCAAAAAGATTAATCCGCTCTAAAACTACGGTTCCCAAATCGCAGATATTGCGCAAGAAACGTAAATCATCAAGAGTAAAGTTTAACGGCTCATTACTTTCAGCCCTAACAACGCCAAGAAGACGATGGCCTACAGAGAGCGGGCTGACAATAAAGGACTGCGCACCGCGACTTTTATAAGCCTCAATCTTATTAGCATCAAAGCGAAAATCTTTAGTTAAATCCTCTATCAATAGGGAACGGTTATGATGCAATGCCCATTTATCTATAGCCCCGCCTTTTTTCTCTTTAACTACTGAGTGCTTACGCTTTAAAGAACGCAATAAATTTAAAGAGTCACTCTCCTTATTAAAACCAAAGAATAAAATGCTATCAGCCTGCGGAAAGAGTTCGCCTAAAGTATTAATAATGAAATCATGAAACTGCTCACGATTAACCAGCTCAATCAAACTTTGGGAGACATTAAAAAGAAAAGACGCCTTTCGTCGAATCTGAGGAAGAAATTGAAGAATGTCCTCTTTGGCAGCGATACTCTCAGACAAAAGGTTAATTTTTTCCTCTTCGGCTTGAAGCTCACTCTTGCTCCTGGAAAGTACTCCTAATTTTAATTTATGGAAAATAAAGAATGAGATTCCGACAACCAGGATTGATAAAAGAGAAGTAGTGAGGTCAATCTTACCCCGAAGGGTAAAAACCAATGGAACAACAATGAGAGGAAATAAGATTATGAGAGTAAAAAAGTTATACAATGGTATATTCTGTTGAAGGGTCAAAAAAATGAACCTTCTTCATGTCAAAAACTAACTCGACCATACTCCCGATAGTGGGCTTGTTAGTTGCATCGACCACCGCAATGATAGTGTGCTTTCCGGTAGAAAGGTAAAGATAATTTCTTGATCCCATTGTTTCGGTAACATCGCAAAGAACCGTTAAAGTATTATCGACTGTTGCATATGAAGCAAAAAGTTTATCATAGATGTTTTCTGGACGAATGCCAAAGATAATACTTTTATCAATATACTTCTCCAAAGACGGATACATCTGCTCTAATATTTTTACCCTGAAGCTTCCTTCAGCAAAGTACAAGCCCCCATCCTTTTTAACGATAATCCCCTTCATAAAATTCATCGGTGGAGAACCGATAAAACCAGCAACAAACTTACTTAACGGATTATCATAAACATTTAAAGGGGTATCAAATTGTAAAATCTCTCCGTCCTTCATAATCGCAATACGATCCCCTAAAGTCATAGCTTCGGTTTGATCGTGAGTTACATAGATCATTGTAGTTTGAATCTTTAGGTGCAGCTTATGAAATTCGGTACGCATTTGCACCCGCATCTTAGCGTCAAGATTACTCAAAGGCTCATCAAAAAGAAAAACATAAGGTTTTCTCACGATCGCCCTTCCCACAGCAACCCTTTGGCGCTCACCACCAGAAATCTCTCTTGGCCTTCTATTAATTAAATGGCTTATGCCTAAAATTCCAGCAGCATCTGTAACTCGCTTATCAATATCAGTTTTTGGATAATTACGCAATTTTAAAGCGAAAGCCATATTGTTGTAAACATCCATATGAGGATAGAGAGCATAGTTTTGGAAAACCATGGCAATATTGCGGTCTTTAGGCGGAACATTATTAACCAATTTTTCCCCTACATAAATCTCACCCTTAGAAGGAGTTTCTAGGCCGGCAATCATCCTTAAGGTAGTAGACTTACCGCAACCAGAGGGACCAACTAAAACTACAAACTCTCGATCTTTAATCTCAAGGGTTACATCCTTGACTGCCGGAATATCACCCTTGTAGATCTTGTATATGTTTTTGACTTTTACTTCTGCCATAAGCGAAAATTGTAAGTTTTAAAACGAAAAATTGTCAAGTCAAATAATAAATTAGCTTTGAAATGGTACTCTTTAGTTCTTTTCTGTGCACAACTAAATCTATAAGGCCGTGTTCTAAATTAAATTCCGAAGTCTGAAATCCTTTAGGCAAATCCTGTTTTATGGTTTGCTTTATGACCCGCGGGCCAGTAAAACCAATCAAAGCGTCAGGTTCAGCAATAGTCACATCGCCTAACCCGGCAAATGAAGCCATTACCCCAGCCATGGTCGGATTGGTAAGTACAGAGATAAAAGGCACGTTCTCCTTCTTGAGAAGCGATAAAGCACCACTGGTTTTTGCCATTTGCATAAGGCTAAGCATGCCTTCATACATCCGGGCTCCTCCGCCTGACCCTGAAACTATAACCAAAGGTATACGCTTACTCAAAGCGACCTCACAAGCCCGGGTTATCTTCTCTCCTACCACCGACCCCATTGAACCCATAATAAAACGAGAGTCAGTAACTGCCAAAGCTACCTCCTTATTATCAATCTTAGCCTCGCCAACAACTGCGGCAGCTTTTAGACCGGTCTCGTCTTTTGCTTCTTCTAATTTTTGTTGGTAGGTTTTAGGACCAGAAAACCCTAAAGGGTCAGAAGAACTCAAGTTTTGGGCTAACTCTTTAAAACTGTCTAAGTCAACAAGCAGCTCTACCCTACCCCAGCAAGTAAGGGTAAAATGATAGTTACACTTGGGACATACCTTTAGATTCTCTTTTAGAATCTTGTTAAAAATTAAGTGAGAACATTTTGGGCACTTACTCCATAACCCGTCAGGAATGTTTTTCTTTTTCTTCTTGGGGCTATCACCAAAAGGCTTTTTAAATATCCTCAAGGTTTAAATCTCCTTATTGTAACGCCTGAAGCGACTTTAGGATAAAAATATGTTGATTTCTGAGGCAGCCTAAAACCCTGACTTGATATTTTAAACACGGCATCCAGAGGAACTGCTCTTAGAATGAAAGCAACCTTTTTCGCACCAGACATCTTTTTTGCTTGGCTAAGGCTATGAGTATACTCAATTGCACCTTTGATCTTAAATAAGGGCAAAACAAGCTGGTGCAAGAGGTAAGTATCAAGCTCTCGATATAGTTTATTAGGTATTTTATTTAGGGTAGTCCGGCTTTTTAAGCTCAAAAAATAAAACTGATCCTTCCTGCAAATACCTAAGTTAAATCCTGAATAGCCCCTTAGCTTCTTTTCGAGACCACTCTCGGTAACCTTACTAACTTTAAAGTATTTTTCTAATTTTTTAAAGAACTCTTTATCTTTATCCTCAATCGTAACCACTCTATGAGTAGGCATGATATTTAGGCCCTTTTGACAATCAGTAACATAAGCTAAAATGTAGTTAAGGTCCTTAAATCTACTCTTATTCTTCTTGAAGTAATCATAGGTTATTTCAAAGCGATGGTGGCCATCAGCTATGACTAGCTTGCACTTATTTATCGCCCGACCCAGTTTGGTGATATTTTCTTTATCAGAAATCTTCCAAACCCGATTTGGGTTATTGTCACTATCTTTAAATTTAAACAGAGGTTTCTTTTTAGAGTAAATTCTATAAGTCTTTGCAAACTCATCCAGACGCTTGGTAGCAATAATAAATATCGGACTCAAATTAGCCTTAGTTGCTCTTATGATTCTTTTCCGATCTTTTTTAGGCGCTGTTAAAGTGTGCTCATGAGGAAAAATTCCCTTTTTGTTCATCTGTAAGAGCGAAAGAAGGCCGAAGCGCATAAATGGTTTACCTTCAACATTAAACTTCTGCTCATAAAGATAATAACTCTCTTGGGAATCATCAATTAGAACCCCTTTCTTAACCCATTGGTTTAAAAGGGAACCTTTTTCCTGATAATTCTTCTTATCAGCAATAAGAACGTGGGAGAAGTTATAAGGGGATTTCTTTCTCAGGGAGCTTAATTGCTTTTTACTGATAACATCGTAAGGAGGACAAATAACATTGGAATAATTTTTGGTGCATGAAGGATTATAGTAAGTTGCACAAAAAGGTTTAACCGCAAATGACCGCATTGCTACTCCTTGTTTTTTTGTTTACATCCCGATTGGTCACATCCTGGGCAAGGGGTATTTACCTCTTTTTTGACACTAGGCTCCTTGGATTTCTTGTAATCAGTGGCATAAAATCCTTTGCCCTTAAAAATTATCCCCGAGCCGGAACCAATTAACCTCTTTACCTTGCCCCGACATTGAGGACATTCTTGGAGAGCACCATCGCTCATCTTCTGAAAAGCTTCGAAATTAATACCACATTTTAAACACTGGTAGTCATATGTTGGCATATCATTCTCCTCTGGGTTATACTCCCTGCCTGCCGGCAGACAAGCTTTTATTCTTCTTTTTGCAACTTCACTAATTCTCTAAATAATGATTTCTGTCGAAGTGATAACTTTTTAGGTATTTTTATTTCAGATACCACTAACTCATCACCAAGGCGCTTGCTGCGTAAATTAGCAACTCCTTTATTTTTTAACCTAAATATCGTATTAGGTTGAGTGCCAGCCGGAATCTTCATCTTGACCATTCCGTATAAAGTTGGAACATCAATTTCTGCACCTAAAACTGCTTGTAATACTCCTACTTCAACCTTACAGTGTATATTGTCTCTGTCCCTTGCAAATTCTGGGTGAGATCGAACACTTATATAAACATATAAGTCACCTCTACCACTACCAGCAAAACTTCCTTCGCTCTTTAACCTTAGAATTGACCCAGTATCTACACCTTTAGGAATACTTACTTTAAGTTTTTTATTACCCTTTGTTCTCCCCTGGCCAGAACATCTTCTGCAAGGATTTTTAATAATCTTTCCTTCACCGCCGCAATTTGGGCAAGTTTGGGCAAAGTTTATGAATCCTCCTACTGTTCCTGAGCCCCTACAGGTTGTACAAGTCCCTTTTGATGAGCCGGTAGCAGCACCGTCGCCATTACAAGACCCACACTTATCGTAACGGTTAAAAGTAATATCTTTTTCTACTCCCCGGCTTACCTCTTCTAAGCTAATGCTTACCTGAAGCTGTAGGTCTTCGCCAGTTCTTCTTTGACTTCTACGAGTACCGCCGCCGCCAAACATATCAAGCCCAGAACCACCAAAGAGCTGTTCAAAGATATCTCCAAGCCCTCCGCCGCCACCAAAAATGCTTGAAAAGTCTGCACCACGGAAAATATCTTCAGTGGTGTAGCGGGAATTAATCCCAGCATGGCCATATTGATCATACAATTGTTTTTTCTGGGGATCACTCAAAACAGCGTAAGCTTCAGAGATTTCTTTAAATCTCTCCTCAGCTTCCTTCTTCTTTGCCGGCTCAACCCGATCAGGGTGATGCTTCATAACCAGCTGCCGGTAGGCTTTTTTTATTTCATCAACCCCAGTTCCTTGTGAAAGGCCGAGAATATCGTAATAATCCTTCTTAGAACTCATCATTCTTTGCTTTTATCGTCTTCTTTGTACTCAGCGTCAACGACTTTATCGTCCTCAGGCTTCTTGGCTTCTTCGCCCGGCGGCTGCTTACCTGCGGCTCCCGGATCTTGTTGTCCCGGTCCGGCTGCCTGATCTTTACTCTGAGCGCTAGCCTTATAAATCTGCTCAGCTAGCTTATGTGAAGCTTTAGTAAGCTCATCCAATGCTTTTTCAATTTCTTCTTTGCTAAGGTCCGATTTTTTAAGTATTTCTCTTAAAACATCTAACTTCTCTTGGATTTTCTTCTTCTCGTCATCTGATACTTTATCTCCAAAGTCTTTTAAGGATTTCTCAGTAGCATAAACTGCTGTATCAGCTTTGTTTTTTAACTCAACTGATTCTTTTTTCTTCTTGTCTTCTTCGGCAAAGCTCTCTGCCTCTTTGACCATCTTTTCAATATCTTCATCGGATAACTTATCCGGTGCGGTTATCCGTATAGATTGTTCTTTTCCAGTTCCCTTATCTTTAGCATGTACGTGGACTATTCCATTGGCGTCAATATCAAAGGTAACTTCAATCTGAGGCAGGCCACGAGGGGCTGCCGGTATACCAACTAGATCAAATCTCCCTAGCTCAGTATTGTCAGCTGCCATTTGCCGTTCTCCCTGTAATACTCTAATTGTTACTGCTGGTTGGTTATCTTCTGCAGTTGAGAAAACCTGGCTCTTTTTAGTAGGAATAGTAGTATTCCTTTCAATGAGCTTAGTAAACACTCCACCGAGAGTTTCGATACCTAATGAAAGAGGCGTAACATCAAGGAGAAGAACATCTTTGGTGTCTCCGGTAATTATCGATGCCTGAACTGCCGCACCCATAGAAACGCACTCCATTGGATCTATGCCACGCTCAATTTTTTTACCAACATAATCTTCAACAAACTTCTGAACAATCGGCATCCGAGTAGGGCCACCAACCATAATAACCTTATCAATATCAGATGCTGAAACTTTAGCATCACTAATCGCACTCTCCAACGGAGACTTGCACTTGCTAACTATCGGTGTTACTAATTCTTCTACCTTAGCCCGGTTTATCGTCATCGTAAGATGCTTAGGCCCGTTAGAATCAGCAGTTATAAAGGGTAAATTAATGTCTGTAGTTAAAGTGCTGGAAAGTTCAATCTTTGCCTTCTCTGCTGCCTCTCGTAACCTTTGCATTGCCATTTTATCATTTCTTAAATCTATTCCACTTTGCTTCTTAAAATCATCGGCAATATAGCCAATTAAAGCGTTATCCATATCGGTTCCACCGAGATGAGTGTCACCATGGGTTGAAAGAACCTTGAAACCGCCTTCAGACCACATCTCCATTATTGTAACGTCTAAGGTACCGCCGCCAAAGTCAAATACCATAATTTTCAGCTCTTTACCTACTTTATTTAACCCGTAAGCTAAACAGGCTGCTGTAGGCTCATTGATGATTCTCAAAACATTTAAACCGGCAATTGCGCCAGCATCCTTTGTTGCCTGCCTTTGATTATCATTAAAGTAAGCTGGTACGGTAATCACAGCATCTTTTACTGTATCACCAAGATAACTCTCAGCATCAGCTTTTATTTTTTGTAAAATAAATGCTGATATTTGCTGAGGTGTATACTCATTTCCATAAACATTAAATTTAAAATCTGTTCCGATTTTTCTTTTGGCAGCCAAAACAGTTCCTTCAGGGTTAACTGCTGCTTGTCTTTTTGCTGGTTCGCCAACTAACCTTTGACCATCTTTTGTAAAAGCAACTACCGATGGAAAGGCTTTACCGCTAGCAACCCCGG
>CAZHVO010000042.1:0-8371 GCA_964536195.1 uncultured Planctomycetia bacterium | reverse complement strand
GTTAACATACAATTTTCCTCCAAGCTTTAAAAGCTGTTGTAATCTCCCTAAAGCACCACCAAACTCATCAGGCTTCATGAAATGCAATGTCTCGGCACAAAGAATTGAATCAAAAGAATTACTGCCCAATTCCGACAGCTTAGGAAGACTATCGCATAATAAAGTAAGTTTCGTATCAAGGTGTGCATTAAGTATTGGCCCAAGCAAGACGCTAGCAATGTCTAAATGCTTAGCTTCTGAATCTACAGCAACAATATTTTTTGCCCCTCTTCGAATTACTCCGCAAAGAGCTGCTCCAATACCAAAACCGATTTCGAGTATAGAATCCTGTTGGGAAAAATCCTGATCAGAGAATTTCTTGCCGATTTCAGAAAGAAAATTTCTCATATACCCAGTTTTGTTTAAAGTTTTAACCACTTTATTTTCGTATTCAAGTCCTAAACTCCGAACATCCTCGGCTAAAAATATCTCTTCATGACTACTGCCCCTGCTTTTAGAGTTCTTAACGAGACAGGTTTTACCTTTATAGCTACGCAATACTTCTATAACCTGATCAACGTTGTCTAATGGCTGGCCCGGTCCACAAGGCAAAAATAACCCTTGCTCTGCAAAAATCCTTGAATTAGGAAACTCCCCTTTGCAACCTAAATAAAATGCAGAATTTAAATCAGGATAAAAAGGTCGGGTCTGGATATTATTACTAGAAAGATATTCAATAAGTCTCTTCCTCTCAGGAACTAAAACCTCACAATATATAGGTATCTCACCAAAGGAGATATCTACAGGAATCAACTTAAGAAAAGGAAACTTGTCGATATTAGCTAGATATTTTTCATAGATAGTTTTTACTCTAGCAATCTTCACCAACAACCTCCTAAGCTGAACAATAGCTATTGAAGCCTGGATATCAGTAAATCTAAAGTTAAAACCCATCTGGGTATAGCTCACATTAATAAGGTCATCAACACCATGGGTGCGGATACTTTTCAGACGCCTATAAATCTCTTTATCTTTGGTAACGACAAAACCACCCTGGCCACTGGAAATTAATTTAGCTACAGACAGCGAAAAGCAACCAGCAAAAGACTGACAGCCAAGCATGCCATCTACATTTCTTGAATAAAATGCTTGAGCAGAATCTTCAATAACCTTTAACCCATGTTTTAAGGCAATCTGGTTAATACTCCTCATATCCGCTGACCGACCGTTTAAATGAACAGGGATTATAATCTTAGTCCTAGAGGTTATTTTCTCTTCAATCTTAGCCACATCCATAATCGGCAGTTCTGCCTCAACATCTACCAGCACAACTTTTGCCCCCAACAATAATGGAGCATGAGCAGTAGCAATCCATGTCCGGTTAGGAACAATAACTTCATCGCCGGGACCAACCCCAGCAGCAATAAGAGCCATGAGGATTGCCATGCTTCCACTTGTAGTTGCAACGACATATGGAATTCCGAGTTCATTGGCTAAAGCCTGCTCGAATTCAACGGTAACGACACCTTGACTTATACATTCATGTTTAATTGATTCAGCTACGCTCTGAGCCTCTTCTTCGCCAAATGTCGTTCGCCACCAAGAAATTTTGTTCATCTTAACCTCTCAATTATTTAAAAATATATTACTTAGCGTTTTTACCAAACACAATTTTGTATACTGTTTCAGCAATAATCTTATTTCCCTTCGGGCTATAATGAGTACTATCAACATAATTATGTCCCTTTTTATCTTCAAAAATTTGGCTGACATCATACATTTTTAAATTGCCGTTTTTTATATTTTCTCTTAGAACCTCTTGAGTCGTCACGGTAAATGCATAAGTCTCAGTTTTTTTAAAGTCTTCAAACTTTATGAAAGGATTATTTTCATCCAGTAAGCCTATTGGCTGAAAAAACATATAGTACTCAAAATCGAAAGCCTTAGAAATTTTATCTAAAAACTCTATATTTACTTTATAATAACCCAAAATTTTCTCATGAAAATAGCTCGGGTTTCTCTTATAAAACGTTAAAGGGTTTCTACCAATAAACTCGGCTTCGACAAAGTCAAATTTATCAAGATTACCGTCTTTCTCCATCTTAATCTCGTATATATTAAGATTCTTTTTTCGCAACGACCAATATTTTTTAAACGGAAGTGTTAGGGCAAAATCACGCCAAGAATAGGCAATATTTGAAAGAAACATAGTTTCCTGACGATGTACAAAAAATCCATATTTATTGTAATGGTCAGATATATTGTAGTTAGCATAAATCAATGAAAATCTATCATTTAATCCATCAAAAAATATGACTTTTTTAGGCCGATAGCCTTTTTTCAACAAATAAAGTAGTTTATCAATTTCTCGATGTTGATCGTAAGCGGCAACTCCAAAATTTAAGGAAAAAATAGATTTTTTCTTCGTTAGTTCATTCAAATAATATGGCCATGAATCAATATCATACACTAAATCACCAAATGTAGTCGATCCGCCAAAAATAAATATTGTATTTCCAGAAATAAGCAAATCTTTTACGAAACTATCCTCCCAATCGTCAGAATAATAGCGTAGGCCGTCAATCCCGATATTACAACCTTTGCGGCGAACGGAAGAATGACTAAATTGCAATACCGGGTGCAGAGATACCTTTGACCTGCAGCTTAGGACTTCCTCAATTTCTTTTATGCTATCAACCCCGTAAACTTTCTTGAGGATTTCGTACCTTTCATCCTTGTCAAGGTAAGCCTGAGATATAGATTTGTCCAATATAGTTTTCTTATTAATTTTGGATATGGTAATAAAAGAAAGGGTGTTTATTATCGCAAAGAAAATTAAAACCACAGCTATCGAATGATAAATTAATTTTACCGATGGAAAGATTTTTTCCTTAAACAATTTTACACTTCCGATTACAAAAGCTATACCAATTAATATACAAAAGACATCAAAAAAAACTATGAGTACTATCGAAGGTACGCTAGTGATTTTCCCATCCGGTGAAATAATTTTTCCTAATACTCCTTTATTTAAAATTAGACCGATTAGAATAAGTAGGTAACCAAAAGCTCTAGAAATACTCTTCTTTTTCATGTTCATCCCTTAATTATAGTAACCTTCGGCAAGAGCAAAATAAATTGCCCTCCACTATCCAAAAACGCCTGGTGTTTTTTTATAATCGGCTCGGCATACCGCCAAGCTAAAACAACTACATAATCAGGCTTACGCTCATACAAAACATCTGAAGAAAATACCGGGATATGATGACCGGGACTAAATAAATTATGCCTTGCTGGATTATCATCAATAAAAAAATCTATTTCGCTAGCTATATCAAATAAATAAATTAAAGTTGTAACCCCGACTGATGCACCATATCCAGCAATTACCTTACCCCTTTTCTTCAAACCACAAACTAAATTTCTAAGTTTTATTTTTTTATCGTTTATTTCGTTAGCAATATCGTTAAAAATATTGAGTTTATCTAGACCACCTTTAGTTTCTAAATTTACTACTTGGCTGACAGATGGTGCCACCCCATATTGCCCACCCTTAGATTGAACAACTGCACGGAATGAACCACCCTTACTTTCTGTTCTGGTAACATCAATTAACTCCATACCATAGCGATCAAAAAACTTCTTAAGCGGCTTAACCGCATAATATGAAATATGCTCATGATATATATTATCAATAATTCTTTTCTCAACTAAATCTAGCAAATACCCTGTTTCAAAAACAAAAATCCCTCCTAGTGCTAAAAGTTCACCTATCCCCTCAATCACTTCCTGCAAATTATCTATGTTAGCGAATACATTATTTGCCGTAATGACCATTGCCCTACCACGTTCATTTCTGATCTTACGGGCTAGCTCTAAAGTAAAACCTCTCTGTAATGTCTCAATGCCTGCCTCGTTGGCATTCTTGCTAGCAGTAGGTGCAGGGTCTATGCCTAATACCTTCATGCCATGACTTTTAAAAAATTTTAATAGTGTACCATCATTACTTCCTATATCTATCGTTAAAGAACCTTTGGGCGGTTTAAAACTAGCGATAATATCATTGGCATATTCCTTAAAATGCTCTACCAACCCTAGTGAAATTGAAGTAGTATATATATAATTTCCATAAAGCAAATCAGGGTTAACCACATCGTAAAGCTGAACATGGGCACAATCTTTACACAAAACAAGATCAAGAGGATAAAGTTCCTGGTTCGTATTTAATTTATCAAGCCCAACATAAGCATCACCACTGGGGGTAGCATTAAGCTGCAAGGCAACTTCTAATTTTTTACTATCACAAAGTCGACAAGTATTCCTTCTAAAAACAGCTTTATTCATATTATCCTTCTCTGCTATTTAGTTGCCTTTTTAATTTCTTACTAAATTCTTCTATGTTCTTCTTGTCGCCATCAGCCGGCGAAAAAGGAGCAAAAGCACTCTTAGATTTATCAAAGGGGCCTTCTACTGCTTCATGAAAAATAAAAAAATCACTTACAATTACCAAGCTATGATAAACTGCACAAGAAATTCGATAATAGAAAGGTGACCCAGAATTTTTATCCCCCATATGGATTACTTGGGATATATGGCCTGAATCATCAAAGATAATTGCATAGGCCTCGCCCTCTATTACATGTAAAGATTCACTTCTGGCCAAATGCTTATGCGGCCTTACATAGGCGCCTTTCCCATGAACAATAATCATCTCATGCACCTTATCGTCAATATCTTTATGAACACATAGTCTAATACGTTTACGCTCATTGTTTATCGACTTTTCCTTAAGAAATTCTAAATCTTCAGCGCTGACTTCAGTAATATCACTATTAGTAAAAAGCACTTCGGAATTGATAGTAGTAACTTTCATTTTTATCTCTTAAAAATTCTTATGCATTGCCCTCTTACTAGTTGGAAAGATCGATAAAAACAACCCTCCCTTATCAATAAATTCACTATTAATGCTGATTATTTTATCTTCGTTTATAGGGTTAAGTGTTAAAAGGCACACTTTTACATTTTCTTCAAGAAGAGCTTTTGATCTATGAATTGGTAATTGCGTACCAGCAAGATAAAGCCCCACCTTATTTGGATTGTCATCGACACAAAAATCAATAAATTCCTCTAAACCGAATAGGCTGATAAAAGTACAGGCCAGATGCCCCGCACCAAAAATAGCTATCTTACCCTTATCATTCTTGCATTTTGACAAAAAGTCCTGTATTTCTTGTAAATGCTTTGGAAAATTATCTGAGAAATTCTTAATGCGTTTGGTTTCATTATTTAATAATGTCCCACAAATTATAGAATTATCTTTTGCTTCGTTGAGTTGTACAATTGCTACTAAAGAGTTCTCAAAAACATTAGGATAGCAGTCAAAATTAATTAAATTAAAACCGTTACAAGGAAAAAAACTCTTAAAAGTCTGCGGTGTGAAATAAAGAGTATGTTCCTCCCAGAGAGTAGTGTAGTCACATTGCTCAAAGGCCTCAGCACAATCAGGTACTTCAAAAATAATATAACCATTTGGTTTAACTAACTTTTTTATACCGGCGATGAATTGACGGGCATTATGGGTATGTTCTAATATATGTCTTACAATAACTACATCTGCTAATCCTCGCCTAGCAACAACATTAGCAATCGCATCAGGATTAATGTACTGCTGAATTGTCTCTAAACTGACCAGAGAATTGTCTATACCCAAATCACTCTGCTTATCTATACGCCAAACATTTTTAAAACCTTTGGCTTGAAAACGGTTTAAAGTCGAATCGTCTTTAAAAGTGATACCGCAAATAGTTGATTCTTTCCTGACCCCTTCTAAAGAACTGATCTTTCTAACAAGTTGGTCTAAATGAGCTTCCGGTTCGTTGTAAGTGATCCACTCAAAACGCGGAACAATTTCACTTACCGATACCGGATTGTTTATTTGAACTAATCCACAACCAAGGCATTGGTTAACTGCTAATCGGTGTGTCGGCTTAGGATCAGAAGAATCAATAAGAAATCTGTTAGATATCGGTTGAGGCCCAACATCAAGCAATATCTTAATTTTATCTGAAGCGCAATTATTACAAATATTCACTCTACTTTAATTACTCCCTACACTACTGAGATAGGCAGATTTTTCGACATCGATCATCTTTTTTATCCCATCTCTCAGGCTGGTAAATTGAAAATCGCCAAATAAATTCATAAATTGGTTGTTGCAAAACATATTATCAACCTTATCCTTAGTTCTCTGACAAGAATCAACAATTAATTGTTCATTAATCACATTAGAAATTATACCTAATATATCTTTAAAGCTAACACTCTTACCGCTAGAGATATTCACAATACCTTCTTGCTCCGAAAAAGTTAGTTGGTGTATAATTCTAGCTATATCATCAACGCAGATAAACTCCCTTAATTCAGAACCGTCACCCCAGAGAGTAATTTTTTCCTTCCGAAGCGCTGCCTTTATAAACCCCGCTGGCCCGTATGTAGACCCAGGGTCGTTAGATCCATAAATAAGCGGCGGGCGGACAATAAAAAGTGATCCGGTCTGAATATTGCTAAAACTTTTGACAAGCAACCGTTCGCAGGTATATTTTGCTATTCCATAGTACGATGTAGGACGAATCGAAGTACTTTCAGTTATATTTATATTGTGTATATCTTCTCCATAGACAGCAGCTGAACTGAAAAAGATAAGACGTTTAACAGGCCTTTTCTCTAAAACACGAGATAAATTCACAACCATTTTTACATTCTTGTTAAAATTGTCTAAACTATCACCAAATTGTCGTTTTATAGCTGCACACATTATTACGATTGTACCATCATCAAGAAAGCTTGATAACTTCTTTATATCTTCAATGTTTGTCAGATCTACCTCGGGTATTGATTTACCAATCAATTCAATTGCCGGTTGCGTTTTTTTAAAAAACTTTGCTAGATGTTCCCCGATAAAACCAGTATGACCTAAAATTAAAACGCGTTTGATCTTATTATTCATAGGTATATTTGAATTAAACAAACCCTAAATGTCCTTTATCAGCATTCAGGTAATCCAATACGAGCTTATTCTTTGCATCTGCTACGCAACGATGATTACAATGCAAAGAAGGGTTAACTTTAAAAAACTTATTCTTATCAGAAAACCAAAAATCTTTGAACCGGCAATCCTTAATTGAACCGATAAGCCCCTGATCAAGGTTGTAAGCTTTATCCTGACAGGGATATATATTTAAATCTGCTCCGATAACAGGAAGAATTTGTAAATATGGACACCAGTTATATTGTTTATTAAATTCCTCATTTAAACTATGATAAGCATCAAATATCTCAAATTCATCACTTTCTAAATCAATTTTGACCTTTTCTATCATAGTTCTTACACTTTCAAAAATCGGCTCATGATACTTATCGTTCTCTAAACCGTTATTGCTTACAATACAAGGAGAAATCTTTACGCTATCTGTCCCGATATCTTTAACTCTTTTTATAAAATCATAAATGTGCGAGTAATTACTTTTATCAACTATTAAACTTACCCCTAAATAACATTTTCCGCCCAGTTTTTTAAATTTCTCCATATTACTCATTATTTTTGTAAACTCACCATCAGGAACTCCCCGATAAGAAGAATAACTTTTATCATCCCAGCCATCGATAGAAATGCGAAGCCACACTCCATGGTGAGCGAAAATTTCTGCAATTTTACCCTGTAATCTCGCGCCATTAGTCAAAGCGGCTAATTTAACGGATGATTTGGATAATTTTTTAGCTGCTTCCAGAAGATAAGGATAACAAAAAGGCTCGCCCCCTCCACTAAAAGTTACTGCTTTTACTCCCATTTCAATAATATCGTCAATAATCTCAATTATCTTCTCACGCGGTATATAATCTTTCGTAACCATATCCTTACCTAACTGTAAACTATCTACCTTATAGGCACAATACCAACAATTATGGTTGCAAACATTTGTCGGCTTTATCCTTATATGGATAGGCGGCGCTATCTTACCTGTATCTAAGGGGAGCGAATCTAGCTTATCTTTAAAATGAAATATCTTCATCTTAGTGTACAGAAGGCTCTTGTCCGATACTCGATTCTCGATGCTAGATTCTCGTATTTGTTTTATGCCCATAATCCACCGATTTGATAAAATTGTTTATCATCTTGCCAAGATGATCGTATTCTTCACAAAAATACCCGTATTTCTCTTTATCTTCTAATGATTTAGTTCCGTATAAAGTTTCTAAATGGTCCGCTGTCTCATCACAAGAAGATAAAGAGTAAATAAGAAATTTAATAAACTCTTGTTTATATCTTCTCCTTCCAAAACCTTCTACTATATTGCTTTTTATGGATTTGCTTGACCTTCGTATCTGGCCTCCT
>CAZHVO010000041.1:0-8506 GCA_964536195.1 uncultured Planctomycetia bacterium | reverse complement strand
GACTATAACTGACATGTTAAAGGTTCTCGATGAAATCTACAAATGGGGCGAGCAAGAGAAAAAGTTATCAGGCTTAAAAATCGCTGAGGAATTTGCCGAAAAAAAGGCCAATGCACATGTTGGTGACATAATGTCTAAGGAAGTTTTTACTTTGTCTGAAGAAAACAGTTTGAGGGATGTTATGAGGGTGATGTTTGTTAAGAAGGTTCACACTATCCCTATTGTTAGGGATAATAAACTTGTAGGTATTATTGGCAAGCATGATCTAGTATCTATCTGTTTTTAAAATTTTACAATAATTTTCCTTCGGTCTTATCCCAGTCGGCTACTCTTTTAAAAGGATTCAAATGGCTAATGTAAGTAAATCCAAACAGGAAGCATTGTTACAAAAAATGCATGAGTTGGGAATTTATGAAAAAGATATTGTTGAAAAGTTTATCCGTTCTCAGGGAAGAGGCGGTCAAAAGGTCAACAAGACATCTTCCTGTGTGTATTTAAAGCATAAACCAAGCGGAATTGAGGTAAAGTGTCAACGTGAACGCTCTCAAGTCCTAAATAGATTCCTGGCTCGAAGGAGCTTAGTTAATAAAATCGAAACTTTTATTAAGGGAAAGGCTTCTGCTGAACAAAAAAGAATCGAAAAGATAAGGCGCCAAAAGCGTAAGCGATCAAAGCGGGCAAAGGAAAAAATGCTAAGAGATAAAGCAAAAAAGAGCCAAAAAAAAGCACAACGTTCACATCGTCCTTTGGCCGAGGACTTAGGAGAGTAGTTTAATCATTTAATTTGAATTCTTGCTAAAATCTGATACAATATTTCTGTTTGGAAAGGAGCAAAATATATGAGCTGGGATAAAATCGATCGTAGAAGATTCCTGAGGATAAAATTCCCTTTCACTATGCATCTTTATCCTACTGGGGAATCACCAATTTCTGCTTATGCTGAAGACATCAGTACTGGTGGAGTTAGGGTTACAGTTCACCAAGAGCTTGATATCTCTTCCTTAGTTGACTTAGAGATTTATGTTAAGTTACGGCCGGTAGTTTGCAAGGGGAAAGTTATTTGGATAAATAGACGCGAGAGTGAATTCCTTGAGGGCGAAATTTTCTTTGATATCGGAATAGAATTTCAAGGAATAAAGTCCGAAGGGGTAGAAGCAATTAAAGAGCGTCTAGATAAGATAATGCAAGAGAGAAGAGAAAGAGAAGAGGCTGAAGCTTAACCTTTGCTTCAAAGAGCGCCAAGAATACCACTACTTTATAAATCCTGCCAAATTTACTAAAATGTGTAAATATGAGAAAATTAAAAAGTGAGCTAACTTGGTCATTTTCTCGGGACCGTTTATTTAGTGAGTGCCCCCGTGCATATTTTTACCACTACTATGCTTCTTGGGGTGGATGGGAAGCTAGTGCAAGCCAGTTTTGCCGTAAAGCTTACATTTTAAAGAATATGCGCAGTATTGATGCTTGGATAGGAGATATTGTCCATCAAGTCATTAAGTGGATTTTGGAGAGCAAGACAGGGGATGAGACAACCCTTTTTAAAGAAGGTAGAGATATTCCTCATGAGCAAGCAGTAAGAACAGCAAAAAGCCTCTTAACAAAAACTTGGGAGCAATCTCGCAGCAGAAAGTGGGAGGGAAATGTTAAACAAAATCTTAATTTATTTGAGCATTATTATAATCAGGAACCTGTTCGTGAGCAATTAAAAGTAAAGTTAGAAAAAGTAGCTAATAGTATCAGGAATTTTTATAGATCAGGATTGTTTGCAAAGTTTTCGAAATTATCAGTTGAGAATTTTTTAAGCATTGATGAATTAGCTAGTTTTGATTTTGAGGGAACAAAAGCATTTGCAATTCCTGATTTTGCTATACGCGATAATCAGGAGTATTTGCTTTACGATTGGAAGACCGGTAAAGGAAGCGAGAAGGACATTTTGCAACTTTCCTGTTACTCACTTTTTGCTATGAGTAAATGGCCGGTATCTGAAGATAAAATCAAAATAATTCCAGCATATCTAGCTCAAGATGAGCTCCTGCCTTTACCGGTAGAAGCAATAGCCTCAGAGCAAGTAAAGGGTTACATTCGTCAAAGTATAGAAGGAATGAAGGGTGTTTTGGTAGATGCCAGAACCAATAAAGCTGACATTAATGATTTTGCTAAAACCGATAATTCGTGGCGTTGTCAAAGGTGTAAATTCCAGGAAATTTGTAGATAAAGCCGGAGATTTTTCTTGAGTACCTTCCTAAACCATGATACAATCCTTACGATTTGCGCCCGTGGCCCAATTGGATAGGGCGTTTGGCTACGGACCAGAAGGCTGCAGGTTCGAGTCCTGCCGGGCGCATAGTTTTATTTAGTCTGATAAGTTTCTAAAGCTAACTGTAGTTTAATGTTGTTTGGTAGCTATCTCGGAACAAATATTTGCCTTCGGCACTCCGCCTGCGGCGGAGATTTGTTTCGAGTCCTGCCGGGCGCATGTTTTTTTCTATAGTATATAGCGTGTTGTATGAGGAGGGAAAGCGAATGAAGGTTATAATCATTTATTATTCTCAAACAGGTACAACTAAGGAGATGGCCGAGATAATCGCTGATGAAGTAAAGAATAACGGATGCAGTGTGAAACTTAAGTCGGTATCAGAGATAGGGGCCAAGGAGCTTCTAGAGTATGATGGTATAATAGTTGGCTCTCCCACCTATTATGGAACTTTAGCTGCCCAAATAAAAGAGTTATTTGATGAGAGTGTAGCCTTCCATGGTCAATTTGACGGAAAAGTCGGCGCCGCATTTTCTTCAGCGGCAAATATTGCCGGTGGAAACGAAACTACAATTCTAAGTATCTTAGAAGCAATGTTAATCCACGGAATGATTATTCAGGGTGATTTCAAAGGCGATCATTATGGTCCGGTGGCAATAGGTAAAGTTGATAAAAGATCTGAAGATAATTGCCGGCGCATCGCCCAGCGGTTTTGCAAACTTCTCAAAAGAATAGGTGGTTAACATGACAATGGTTATTTTTGTTACTATCCCTCAAAAAGAAGCAAAACCTTTTGCAAAAATACTGTTGAAAGCGCGAAGTTGTGCCTGTGTTAATATCTTAAGAGATGTTGATTCGCTTTTCTGGTGGCAAGGTAAGATAGACAGCGGAAAAGAAGCCCTATTAATCATTAAAACAAAACAATCTGCTTACCATAGATTAAAGAAAGTTATTAAGCTTAATCACCCTTACAGTGTTCCCGAAATAATTGCCCTTAAAGTTGACAGGATCGATAATGAATACCAGAAATGGTTAGAAAAGGAAGTGCATGATTAATGAGTGGCTTGTTAATTTAGGGGACTTTTTTACCCCGGCTACTTTTGTAGGGCTAGGGGTAAGCTTCCTTGCTGGGATATTAGCAAGCGTCTCTCCCTGCATATTACCCTTAGTTCCAATTACCTTAGGGATTGTTGGCGTTGTATCTGCTTCAACTAGACTTCGAGGGTTCCTAATAAGTCTTAGTTTTGTCTTAGGTCTATCAGTAGTTTATACAATTTTAGGGGTAATTTCTTCTTTCTTCGGAATATTGTTGGGCGCTTTTTTTATTAATCCAATAACTTATATTGTTTTAGCAATTATCTTTTTCCTTCTTAGCGCTGCTTCTTTTGGGTTAATTAGAATAAGCCTGCCGGTTTCGTTAGGCAATACTTATAAAGCGAAAGGGAGCTTTATCTCGGTTTTTATCTTAGGGATGATTAGCGCCTTCGCTCTTATTCCCTGCAATTTCCCAGTTTTAGGTGCAATTTTAAGCTTAATCACAGTAAAGCAGAGCATTGTCTACGGTGGCCTAGCACTTTTTCTCTTTTCGCTTGGTCAAGGTATGCTGCTGATTGTACTAGGCACTTTCACTGGTTTGATTCAAAAGTTGCCAAAGCAGGGTTTATGGCTTACAATTATCAAAAGGAGTTTTAGTATAATCTTAGCATTAGTAGGAGTATACTTTATCGTAAGATTTATGCAGGTATTAGGATGAAAAGAATTGTTTTGATTTTAATGTTTCTTTGTTTTCTTACCCCGAGCTTTGCTGCCGAGATAATCTTTGACGCTCTCGATAAGGAAGGTATATCTTATGAAAAATTAATCTCTCAGGAAAATACTATTTTATTTATTTGGGCTACTTGGTGCCCGAGTTGTCGACGTGAGCTTGAAAAGCTCTCAAAAGAGCGTATATTTTTTGAAGGTATTAATGTTTGGTATGTTGATATCGGGGAGAAGGCCTCAACTGTCAGAAGCTATGCTACGGCAAAAAAGCTAAACGATAGCATAAGGGATAAGATCATCTTGGACAAAAAAGGTTATATTGCCCAAAAATTCTCAGTTACTGCTATACCTACTTATATTTTTTTCAAAGACGGCCAGCTAGTTTCCAAATCATATTTTCTTAATGACGCAGTTTTAGAAAAGGTTTTTGGCAAAGAGTAAGAATTCTGGCAATTTAAGTTATTGCAGGATGAAGACTCTTTTGGTTACATTATTGGAGATATTGGATTCCCAGGCTTTAGAGCTGGTGTTTGCTGTAACTGTGAATTCATTCTCTCCCACGCGATCTATCTTCCATTTTAAGGTCTTAAGGTAGGCTTGGCCACCGTTGAGCTTAGGTACATCAATTGTCTTTACTTTACCATTGGGAAAAATTATTTTTGCTTTTGAGGAACAAGTAGATAGCTGGCCGACATTCTTTATAGCCACAACAAGAGTTATTTTATCGTCTATTTTTACTGTATCAGCAGAGGCCATACCAATTGATATGACCTTAAGATCAGGTAGCCTGGGATCATTAGGTATAGGTATTGGGGTTACCGTATTGAGTAAATTCTCAGAGAAGTTTTTATCAAAAATGATTTGTTGTTGAACTAAATTTAAAATTTGCAAAATCATATTATATCCCCAACCACTCAGAGTGTGTTCTAAACGGCTAACCAGCTTATTTTCAAGGGCGTTATAGGATTCTTCCAAGAAAAGAATTTTCTCTGGTAGAAGTTGTTTTAGTTTTTCGATTTTATGTTTTTTGGCAACTTTAGCAAGATCATCATAGGCTACGACTATCTGTTTGAGGATCTCAGAAGGGGAATCGTCAAGGCTGTTTGAACAAAGGGTATAGTAACGATAAACCCCAGCGGTTAGTAGATCCTCGGTAAAGTTATCACTAAAGGCAGGTTCCAGTTTTTTAATTTCACTATAACTTGTAAGTAGCTGCTCGAAATTAGATTTGAGGTCACTTTCTTTACCGAAATATTCCTTGATAAAACACTTAACATTTTGGCCGGATTTTTTACGGCCAGTTAACTTCGGTATTATTCTTTTCGCTTTTGCTTGGAAAGCCTTTATAAACTTAGAATAGGTAAGTTCGTTTACAGAGGGCAGAAAATTAAGGATTTCTAAAGTATAGCCGTTAATTTCACTTAAGTGTTGAAGATTCAAGCCAAGTTGGTTAAGAAATAGTTTATTAGCAGGACTTATTTGATTTTCAAGAAAAGCTTCTTTTTCTTTTTTTATTTTTTTGGGCAGGGATTCTCCGGCGAAGAGAGAGTAGTTAAAAGAAAAAATCGCAATTAGCGCGAGTAAAACAATAAGGGTGCGATAAGATTTTATTCTCATTTTCATTCCTTTATCCAGAAAGCATTATACCAGAATTCAATCAAATTGCCTATCCCTAATTTCAAGGGACGTTACTGAAGGGACTAGGTGTCGGTTTAGGCGAATCCTAAACCGTGAAACAGTTACGTTTTCGTTGACACCCCGTCTCTTTTATGATAGTTTACTCCGTCAGAATTTTTATTTTTTCCTTTAGGTTCGATGCTCCTGATCGGGTTTAATCAACACTTATGAGTAGAAAGATTAAGGTTGGTGTTGTTGGTTTTGGCAATATGGGTTCGGCTATTGCTGCTAAATTTGCAGCCAATGGCCATGAACTTTATGTTTTTGATAAAGATAAAAACAGGTTGCAAGAGGCAAACTGTGCAAATTTTGTAACAGGATTACCGGGACTATTAAGCAATGCCGATATAATCATTCTCGCAATAAAACCGCAAGATTTCAGCACAGCATTAAAAGAATTAAAGGAAAGCAAAAAATTGGGTAATAAACTAATGGTTTCTATTGCAGCGGGAATAACCACTGCTATTATTGAAGAATTTTTAGAGCCAATAGAGGTCAAGGTAATACGTGTCATGCCTAATCTTTTTGTTGCTTCAGGAAATGGAGTTTGTGGAATTTGTAAAGGTAGATATGCGACAGAGGGTAATCTGTTGTCGATTAAGGGCTTACTTGAGTGCTTAGGCCAAGTAATACAAGTTAATGAAGATAAAATGGATGCCGTAACCGCTGTTTCAGGCAGTGGGCCCGGTTATTTATGCCATTTAGTTAAGGACGATGTTTCGTCTGAGCGTATTGAGCATTTGAGGAAAATAATTCCTCTCTATGAAAAAGCTGCCAGTAAGCTTGGTTTTTCTCCAGATGAGGTTAAGATTGTCGCAACAGGTACTGCCGCTTCTGTCGCTCTATATTTAGAAAATCATACCGAGGATGAAGCACCAAGAGTGTTCTGTGATAAAGTGACCTCTGAGGGCGGGACAACTGAGGCGGCGATAAGTGTATTAAAAAATAAGGGTGAAGAAGCATTAAGCGAAGCTATTGAAGCTGCCGAGAAAAAAGCAAAAGAAATAGCAGCTAAGATAGAAAGTGAAATAAAAAAAAGGGAAAAATGAAAAGAATAGGTGTAATTGGTGGAAGCGGTCTTTATGAGCTAGAAGGTTTAAGGAAAGTAGAGGAGGTTTATCTAGATACGCCTTATGGTGCACCTTCAGATAAGTTTCTTATTAGCGAGTTAGATGGGAAAGAGGTAATTTTTCTTCCCCGTCACGGAAAACATCACCAAATTAACCCTTCCAGTATCAACTATCGGGCAAATATTTATGGGATGAAAAAGCTAGGCGTTGAGAAAATAATATCTATTTCAGCCTGTGGTTCCTTAAAAGAGGAGTACAAACCTTTAGATTTTCTAATTCCAACACAATTCGTAGACCGAACCAATCAAGCGCGCAAATATACTTTTTTTGATGAAGGCATTGTCGCTCATGTCGGATTTGCTCATCCGGTTTGTGAGAACTTAGCAGGGGTTCTAAGACAAGCTGCCGAAAATAGCAAAATAACTACTCATTATGGCGGAACCTACATAAACATGGAAGGGCCACAGTTTTCCACCCTAGCTGAATCAAATCTTTACCGAAGCTGGGGAATGGATATTATTGGAATGACTAATATGGCTGAAGCACGCCTAGCTCGTGAAGCTGAAATTTGTTACGTAAGCTTGGCAGCAGTTACTGATTATGATTGTTGGCACCAAAGCCATGGAAGCGTGACCTTAGATGAGATATTATCCAACCTCAAGAAGAATGTTACTAATTCAAAAACCTTATTGAAGGAATTCATATCTCTTACTGATGATCAAAGCTGCAGTTGTCATCAAGCTTTAAAAAATGCGATAATTACCAGGCCAGAGTTCATTCCCCAAGAAACCAAAAAGAAACTAGATATTTTAATTAATAAGTATATAAAATGAGTGTTTTAGTAGTTGGCTCAGTTGCTCTGGATACGATAACAACACCTTTTGGTAAGGTAAAGGATATTCTTGGCGGTTCGGCAACTTTTTCGGCAATAAGTGCCAGGCTATTTGCTCCGGTAAACCTGGTCGCCGTGATTGGTCAGGACTTTCCCAAAAAATACATAAGTCTCCTTAAAAGTAAAGGAGTTGATTTAACTGGTTTAAAAAAGGAGAACGGCAAGACCTTTCGTTGGGAAGGGGAGTATAGCTGGGATTTTTCAAATCCAAAAACAATTGCTACTCATTTAAATGTTTTTGGAAAATTTGACCCGGTAATCCCTAAAGCTTACCGAAAAAATAAATTTGTATTTTTAGCAAATATTGATCCCGAAATACAGGAAAAAGTTTTAAGCCAGGTTGATAGACCTAAGGTAGTTGCTTGTGATACCATGAATTATTGGATTGAAAATAAACGAAAGCAACTATTAAAACTCTTAAAGAAGGTCGATATCTGTCTTCTTAATGAGGCCGAAGCCAAGGAGTTGGTCGGTGAAGCTAATCTTGTTAAAGCTGGTAAGGGAGTTTTAAAATTGGGGCCGCCAGTAGTAGTTATAAAAAAAGGCGAACACGGGGTACTGCTGTTTAGCAAAAAACATATTTTTGCGACCCCAGCATATTTGTTAGAATCTGTATATGATCCTACTGGAGCCGGGGATACCTTTGCCGGTGGCTTTATTGGCTATTTAGCAAAAGTGAAAAGGTATAATCAGAAGAGTTTAAGGGAGGCTGTTGTCTGTGGCAGCATAATGGCAACCTTTGCGGTAGAGGATTTTAGTTTAAGAAGATTGCAGAATGTAACTGCTGGGGACCTTCGCAAGCGCTTAGATAAATTTAAAAAATTCACTACCTTTTAAAATGACCCATTCGAC
>CAZHVO010000040.1:0-8616 GCA_964536195.1 uncultured Planctomycetia bacterium | reverse complement strand
TTATGGCAAAACTTAACCGACTCCGGATCTCCTCCATGCTCTCCACATATACCACACTTAAGTTTCTTATTTGTTTTTCTGCCTAAGTTTACAGCTGTTTTTACAAGCTGCCCGACGCCTTCCTGGTCAATTGTCTGAAATGGGTCATCGGGTAGAATTTTCTTTTCGATATATTCCGGTAGGAAAACTCCGGCATCATCACGGCTATAGCCAAAGGTCATCTGGGTAAGATCATTTGTCCCAAAAGAGAAAAATTCAGCCTTTGCCGCAATCTTATCAGCAGTTAATGCTGCCCGAGGAATTTCAATCATTGTTCCTACTGTATATTCTACTTTTAATTTTGATTTATTAATAATGCTCTTGGCAGTTTTTCGAACAATCTCTTCCAAATAGTCAAATTCGTTGACTGTACCAATAAGCGGAATCATAATTTCAGGAATAACTTTAATTCCGGCCTTGGCCATATTACAAGCTGCTTCAATAATCGCCGTTGTCTGCATCAGGCAAAGCTCAGGATAAGTAATTGATAATCTACAACCACGATGGCCAAGCATCGGATTCAACTCGTGTAATTTTTTGACAAGAACTTCAGCTTTTGCCGATGAAATTTTCAAGCGTTTAGCCATTTCTTTTTGCCCCTCTGTGCCATTAGGCAGAAATTCATGCAGCGGCGGATCGAGAAGCCGTATTGTCACCGGAAGACCATCCATTTCCTTAAAAATCCCCTCAAAGTCTTTTCTCTGGTAAGGCAACAATTTTTTAAGAGCTGTTTCTCTGGTCTTGCTATCTTGGGCTAGAATAAACTCACGAACTGCCCAAATCCTCTCTCCCTCAAAGAACATATGTTCAGTTCGGGTAAGGCCAATGCCTTCAGCGCCCAGCCTTCTTGCTGCCATTGAATCCTTAGGAGTATCAGCATTAGTGCGGACGTTGAGCTTCCGGTATTGATCAGCCCATTTCATTACCTGAATAAACATCTTGTAAATTGAACTCTTCTTGGCAGTAGAATTATTTTCAACAACTCCGGCAATTACCGGACTTGTTGTAGACTTCACATCGCCTAACATAACCTCTCCAGTTGCCCCGTCCAATGAAAGATAATCACCTTCCTTGACTATAACTCCTGCAACCGATATTTGTTTTTTGAAATAGTTAATATTTAAAGCACTACATCCGGCAATACAACATTTACCCCAGCCTCTGGCGACTACAGCCGCATGAGAAGTCATTCCGCCAGTTGAAGTCAATATTCCCTCAGCAGCATCCATTCCAGCTACATCTTCCGGAGAGGTCTCATGACGGACAAGGATAACCTTTTTCCCTTTTCTCTTCCACTCTTCGGCATCATCAGCTGTAAACACAACATGTCCTGAGGCAGCGCCTGGTCCAGCCGGAAGGCCCTTGGCGATTTTTTTAGCTTTCCTCACAGCTACCGGATCAAAAATCGGGAAGAGAAGCTGATTAAGCTGTTCGCCTTCAATCCGCATAAGGGCTTCGGCAGGAGTAATCATTTTTTCTCCTACCATATCATAAGCAATCTTAACTGCTGCCAGTCCGGTACGTTTACCAGTACGTGTCTGGAGCATAAAAAGTTTTCCTTCCTGTATGGTAAATTCTACATCCTGTATATCTCTATAGTGTTTTTCGAGTTTCTCTCTTATGCTATCAAGCTGTTTATAAATTTTAGGCATTTCCTTCTTAAGCTCGTCTATGGGCTCAGGAGTTCTTATTCCGGCTACTACGTCTTCACCTTGAGCATTAATAAGAAATTCGCCAAAGAATTTTTTCTCTCCGGTTGAAGGATTACGTGTAAAAGCTACACCAGTTCCGGAACTATCGCCCATATTTCCAAAGACCATTGCTTGAACATTAACTGCCGTACCAAGAAGTCCGGTAATCTTATTTATTCTTCTGTAAATCACAGCCCTTTCAATATTCCATGAGCTAAACACTGCACCAACTGCAGACATTAACTGCTTTTTTGCATCAGTCGGAAAGGGTTTCTTTACATGGTTCTTGTATACATTCTTATACTGCTGGACTAGTTCTTTAAGCTGAGTAGCTGTGAGATCATTATCCTGCTTTGCTTTATACTTTTTCTTAATAGCTGTTAATTTCTCTTCAAAATGATCATGGTCAACGCCCATAACAACATTTCCAAACATATCAATAAAACGTCGGTAAGCATCCCAGGCAAGGCGTTCATTGCCGGTTTTCTTGCCAAGACCAATTACGGCATCATCATTTAACCCAAGATTAAGAACAGTATCCATCATTCCCGGCATTGAAACCGCAGCGCCGCTACGTACTGAGACCAGCAAAGGATTCTTAGAATCACCTAACTTTGCACCCATAGATCTCTCTAACATAGCAATATTAGCATCTATTTGTTTCTGCAACTGAACAGGATATTTCCTTCCATGCTTATGATAGTAGTCACAAACTTCGGTTGAAATCGTAAATCCCGGAGGCACAGGTACTCCAATGCTACACATCTCAGCTAAATTCGCACCCTTGCCACCTAGAATGTTTTTCATTGTAGCGTTACCGTCTGACTTTCCCTTGCTGAAAAAATATACAAACTTCTTAGCCATCTTTTCTCTTTCCTCCCTGTAGATTAATCAAGTTTTACTCTTTGTTTAAGAAATTCCTTAACCTTAGTTGCATCAACCCTCTCCTGCTCCATGCTATCCCTATCTCGGATGGTAACCTTTCCATCACTTAAACTTTCTACATCAACAGTGACGCAAAAAGGAGTCCCAATTTCGTCCTGGCGACGATAAAGCTTGCCAATTGCTGCTGTATCATCATAAAGGGTAGGCAACTCATCTTTTATATCACAAAAAATATTTTTTGCAAGCTTGACTACCTCCGGTTTATTCTTCAATAAAGGAAAGACCGCTGCCGAATATGGCGCTAAATCCGGTTTTAGTTTTAAAACATTTCTGGTTCTCCCCTTAACCTCTTCACTACAAAAGGCATCGGATAAACAAGCAAAGAATGTCCTGTCTACTCCGGCTGAAGGCTCAATCACATAGGGGATAAACTTCTCACCCTTGACGCTATCAAAATAAGATAAATCCTTCTTACTTACCTTAGCGTGTTCACTTAAATCAAAGTCCCCTCTATTAGCTATTCCTTCTAGTTCGCTCCATCCAAAAAAGAATTTAAACTCAATGTCCGTACAGGACTTAGCATAATGGGCTAGCTCATCTTTAGCATGCTCCCTTAGTCTCAAGTTTTCTTTCTTCAAACCGATTCTTTCTATATAGAAATTAAATCTCTCTTTAACCCAATACTTATAAAACTTATCAGCCTCTTTAGGATGGACAAAGTATTCAATCTCCATCTGCTCAAATTCCTTCATCCTAAAGACAAAACTACCAGTAGTCACTTCATTCCTAAAGGCTTTGCCAATCTGGGCTATACCTAGGGGAAGTTTTCTAGAGGTAGTATTAAGAACATTAGCGAAATTTACAAATATCCCTTGGGCAGTCTCAGGACGCAGATAAGCATAATTAGGTTCATCCTCAGTAGCACTCATGTTAGTCTTAAGCATGAGGTTAAACTTACGGGGTTTGTTCTTTTTGGTATCTATTCTCTGCTTACACTCTAGACAGCTATAGACTGTGCCGCCTATTTTCTCTAATTTGTCGACTCGGAATCTCTTCTTACAATTAGGACAATCAACAAGTAAATCAGCAAATCCTTGGAGGTGCCCCGAGGCCACAAAAACCTGATCCTTCATGATTATGCTGCTATCTAAACCAACGATATCAGCTCTTTTCTCTACATACTCCCTCCACCAGATATCTTTAATTCGTTTCTTGAGCCTGGCCCCTAAAGGACCATAATCCCAGATACTAGAAAGTCCTCCATAGATCTCTGAACCGCCAAAGATAAAGCCCCTTCTCTTACATAGAGATACTATTTGTGCTAATTTTTCCTGACTCATTTTAGGTTACTATTATACCCTAAAAACTGTTTTTTTTAAGAGAAATTTTCGCGAAGTAAAAAAGCCGGTTATTTTGGAGGTTTTTTGCGAAAATCCTTTATCTTTGAGGATGAATCTGTAGTATCAGCGCTCATAAGCTCTTTTATCTTGATATTTGCCGCGTCATACCTCTCTTTAGGTTTAGGGTGACTACGCAAAAAAACAGGAGTGACAGACATCCCATGTTTCTTCTCTATCTCCTCAAATCTCTCAAAGGTAATAAGTGCTGCTTTAGGGTCATATCCGGCTTGATAAGCATAGGTAACTCCTAAAGCATCAGCCTGATACTCATCTTTGCGAGAAAATCCTAAAGAAACATACTTATCAACCTCACCAATTAAATCACCTATCGACTTTTGGTTGGATTGGCTCGATAACACAGCCATAAGAATCTGCAAGCCAAAAGCAGCCTGAAATCTCTTCATGCCATGGCGGGCACAAATATGACCAACCTCATGGCTAAGAACAAAAGCTAACTCAGTCTCGCTTAACGTATCCATTAACCCCTTATTCACAAATATATGGCCGCCAAGAAGAGCAAAAGCATTTATCTCCTCGCTATCAATAATATAGAATTTATAATCCAGGTAACTGCGATGACTAGCAGCAGCTACCTTCTCACCAATCTCCCTTACGTAAGCTAAAGCCTCAGGGTCATTAACCATCTTGGTTTGAGAAATCATTTGTTTAGCTATAGTATTACCCAAATTAATTTCATACTTCTCATCAAAAAGATAGGTCTCTCTTCGACCGGTAGCCGGATTATATACAGTTATGCAACCAACAAGCAGAAGTGTACATATGACTGCAAACCAAATAACTTTCTTCTTCATTCTACTCTCCCTCTAATATTTCTATTTCATAAGGGCTATTAATAATAATCTCAGGTCCATTGTACTCTCGAATCTTTCCATTTACACGTATTTTTTTTCCATTATAAAAATTCAAAGGGTCAATTCCCTTTTGCCTAAAAGTATCAAGGACATTGTCAAAAATAATTACGCTAAAGTCATTCTTGTAATTTTGGCCAAAATTCAAAAATAAACACTTTGCTGATTTATAGGTACCGAGTACTACTCCTTCAACGCTTCTTATCTGATTGATATAGGCATTAGCCTGAGTGTGGTCAATAACTGGAAAACTGCCCCATAAGCCTTTTTTCCTCTCACGAGCTTTTTTTTGCGAAGCTACAAGCAACTCAACATACTTTACATTCGGCGGATAGGTATAAAGAACAGCATACCCCTGCTCTATCAATTCTGCATTTACAAAAGCTTTATCTAGGAAACAATAACCCAGGAGCCGGCCATAGCGATCAGTCTTCTCGATATCAAATTCAACCCGGATATTCTTTCCTTCTACCAGCTTTCGGTTAAACTCTTTTGCTTCTAAGCTAAATGGTTGAGGCCGATACTTAAAATCGCCGCCTTTATCCTTTATTCTTACCTCAGGAGTATCCAGACCGATATAACGCAGAAGCCTTCCATTAGAAAGCTTAACGGTATCACCGTCAATAACATCTACGACCTTTATTTGTGAATAATCAGATTGGCTGCAGGCAAGAATTAAAAAAAGACTTAAAAAAAATAATCTTTTTATCACTGAAAATCAGAAATTATCTTTAAAAATATTTGCTGGGCAAATTGTGCCTTTGGCAGAAAAAGTTGACGTGCTGATATTTTTAGCCTCTGGGTATCCCTGCTAATACTGTCTATCTTCAAAGCTATCTTATGCTCGGAAAGCTTCGCCTTTATTATACCCCTAGACTCATTGCTAACTAATATCTCTGCATCCATCTCTTCCAGCCTATCTACGCAAAGATCCCATAGCACTCGATATTCTACCTTTACATTCCCGGAAGCAGTAGCATTGCTCAAACTATAACCAGTCACTACTCCGGCACCGATAAGAACAGGAATACACCCTGCTATTAACAATAAACCTAAAATTAAACCAATAATTTTTCTCATATCATTAACCCCATGTATTAACTATAACAAAATTCTATTATATTGCAAGGACTGGTTGATAAAATTATAAAAGATAAAAATGAAAGGGGTAAAGTAGGACGTCTGCAAAGGTACACCCTATGTATCCGGGGCAAGTATCCGGTGTAGGCGAATCCTAAACCGATAAAAGGAATCCACTAGAACTGTTCCCTGTATTTTAGTCACTACCGTCGATACGGCCGATATACTCGGCCATGTCGTATCCCGCTCCCGGCCCGCCATGGTAAGCAGTAGCATTTTCGGCCTGGCTCTCCTGATGCTCAACGTCACTACAATCGATGCGGCCAATGTATTCGGCCATGTCATGTCCTGACCCCGGCCCGCCGCGATAGGGAGTGGCACAGCTTATACCAGATGCTAGCGCACTCAGTGCTAATAAGGTTACAAAAACTACAGATCTCTTCATTTTTTCATCCTCTCCTTCATATTATCATCGCAAAGGTTCTTAATGAATCACTGGGCTTAATCGAGGGCGCAAAAACCGCTGACCAACGGCTCCAATAACACCAAAAATCACATTTAAAAATCGAAACGCTCTCTCTCTCTCTCTCTCTCTCTCTCTCTCTCTCTGAAAGAAGGCCTACCCCATCTGATAGAATATCCTTTAGCAAATGGCTTATACCATGCACTTTGCTATTAGCCATTTGCCATATGCTAAACCGCAGCATTTTTGTGTTGGCATATTTAGAGTGCGCTACCCAGCAGCGGACAGAATCACGTATTTTATCTGTACCGATTTTGCCATTCTTAAATAAATACTCAAACCTTTTAAGACGTTTTCTAAACCGTCTTACATTGTCGGAAGCCAGCCTTCTATAATCCTTAAATATCCTGAATCCCAAAAATTTTATGCCGTTCGCCGTCTTATAGACTTGAGATTTTCCTTCCTGCAAAGCAAGCCTCAACCTATCTTTTAAAAAATTTCTTACCTTTGCCTTGACCCTACACAGTCCTTTTTTATCATTGCCAAAAATCAAAAAGTCATCTGTGTAGCGGAGATAATACTTTGCCCTCAAATCAAACTTTACAAAATAATCCAGCTCATTTAAGTAAAGGTTGGCAAAAAACTGGCTGGTTAGATTGCCAATCGGTAAACCTCTTTCTAAAAATCTTGAGTCGCTTATTGCTAATTGCTTAGCTGAATCAACGATTTCATCCAAAAGCCAAAGCGCGTCTTTATCGTCAATCCTTATCCTCAAAAGTTCCTTAAGCAAGCTGTGATTAATAGAGTGAAAATATTTTTTTATGTCGCCGTGAAAACAGAATCTATTGGCTCTTAAAAAGCTTTGGGCCTTATTCACAGCTTTATGCGTTCCCTTACCTTTTCTGCAAGCATAGGAATGATAAATAAAGGCCTTATCGATCACAGGCTCAATTATATCGTGCACAGCATGGTGAACAACTCTGTCCCTGAACGGTGCAGCGGCAATATTGCGCTCTTTTGGTTCGTAAATGCTAAATAATCGATACCTCCCATGGCGGTATGTCTTTGCCACTAACTCCTTATGCAGCTTATTTATCTCCCCTTCAAGATGAAAATTAAAATCCGCTACCGCATCCCTATACCGCCTGCCTCTTGCTGCCATAAAGCTTGAGTAATAAAGGTTTTCTTTTGCAATTATCTTGGGATAAATATCTCGTATCTTCTTCATTTTTTGTCTGCCGGTTAGCTAGTTTGCGAGTTTACCGGTTGAATCCGCTAACAAAATTGTAAAAAAGGGAAGTCTTCGCGCACCGGCCGCCGTTATTGTTGTTGCGATTCGTGTTCACGTTAGCGGCGTTGTTACGGTCGGACACACGAGCGTTCGTCGTGTCATTATTCCAATTGCCGCCGCGGAAGCCGGACCGGCGAGACAACGCTTTTACGACCCTACACCATTTTTAATGCTCCATTATTGCGAAGAAACGAAGTACCACCAGCCTCGCAATGACGAAAAAATGCTTTTTTCTGATAGTTAATACCTACCAAAGGGAATAGCGTCTGGACTTCCCCCTTTACGTGATGCCGCTCCTAATATCCATAAACATCAGGCTTCTGGCGGTAAAAATATGTCAAAGAGCCGGTGTTCTCATCCATCCACCGACCATCTTACCTATCTCTAAGACTGCTTGACAAAAGAAATCGTAAGCCTTTATGCTTATGTATTTCATATCCTTGGCAATCCGCATCATAAAACGCAAGACGTCTAATTTCAGATTAATTTTTATCAAAATTCCTCTTCTGTCTTTTGAGTAAACAGCTTCAATTAACATCTCCAGAATATCAAGGAGAATTCGCTCAATTCTATCAGCCAACAGGAACCTCTGGTCCTTGGGAAAGTTGGCAATCTTGGGAAACATCCAAAGGATTAGCTTATAATGTTTTTCTACAACCGGCGTTAATTTTTTCATCTTTCGACTCCCTTCAGTCGCTCAAGATGACCCTGAGCGAAGTCGAATGGGTCATTTCAAAATTTCAAAACAACAAAACCCTACTAGGGGGAAGTCCTCGCGCACCGGCCGCCGTAATTGCCGCTGCGATGCGTGTTCACGTCAGCGGCGCTGCGACGGTCGGACACACGAGCGTACGTCGCGCCATGACTCCAATCGCCGCCGCGGAAGCCGGACCCGGTA
>CAZHVO010000039.1:0-8672 GCA_964536195.1 uncultured Planctomycetia bacterium | reverse complement strand
GAGCTCATGACGAGTAAGCACATGCTCATGAGTAGGTATCTTATTTTTTTTGGCAATATCCAATATCGCATCCCGGGTAATACCCCTTAAAGTCCCCATACATTGGGGCGGAGTATATAGTTCACCCTTCTTAACTACGAAAATATTATCTCCGGTACACTCAGCAACATAACCTAAGTGATCAAGCATTAAAGCCTCTTGGCAACCAGCGTTTATAGCCTCTATCTTAGCCAATATGTTGTTTAGATAGTTTAAGGATTTTATTTGGGGATTCAAAGCCTCGCATAAATTTCTTATAGTCGGAACAGTAACTATCTCTATTCCTTTATCATATAACTCCTTAGGATAAAGATCTATTCTGTCAGCAATAATAACTACGCTAGCTTGTTTACACTTTCTAGGGTCTAGGCCTAAATCACCCACACCCCGGGATATTACCAGCCGAATATAGCCATCTTTTAAACCATTAGCTTTAAGAGTCTTGATTACGGCTTGAATCATCTCCTTTTTAGAGAGAGGAACCCTTAACATAATTGAATGAGCTGACTCAAACAATCTATCAATATGCTCCTTTAGTTTAAAGACTAAAGAGTCATAGGAGCGTATCCCTTCGAATACACCATCACCATATAAAAACCCGTGGTCAAACACTGAGATTTTTGCATCCTTTTTATCTACTAGCTTTCCATCCAAATAAACCTTCATTCCTTACCTCCTCAATGAAGCTTACATTTTTTCGCAGAAAAAATGTTTAGCTGAATTGATTCCGACGAGCGTTGTAAAGTTATCAAGCAGAATTTTACAACATCTTCTGCGAGTCGGAATATTATGCCTCCATTTTATTCAATCTCACCGTCTTTAATAAATAACTTATCCTTGGCGCACTTAGCTAGCTCTAAATTATGAGTAACTAAGATTACTGTCTTATTCTTCTCTTTATTTAACTTACCTAATAACCTAACCACCTTTTCTTGAGAGTCTTTGTCCAGGTTGCCTGTAGGCTCATCACAGAGAATAACCTCAGGGTCGCAAACCAAAGCCCGAGCAAAAGCCACCCTCTGCTTTTGCCCTCCGCTTAACTGCGAAGGAAAAGCCTTCTTCCTATCCTCTATCCCCAAGTATTTTAACAAGTCTTCTATGGTTTTTAAAGAGTATTTTTGTCTATTTAAATTCAGAGCTAAAGTAATGTTTTCAAGGACATTTAGCTCCTCTATAAGGTGATAGAACTGAAAAACAAACCCAATATGCTTATTCCTCCATATTGAGAGCTCTTTATCCTTCATTTTGTAGATATTTCTGCCCTTAAAAAGTATTTGGCCTCCGCTAGGAGAGTCTAGGCCGCCTAAGCTATGGAGCAAGGTAGACTTGCCTGCTCCTGAAGGACCAACTATAGCCAGGTAATCTCCAGAATTAAGAGATAAAGAGAGTTCCTTTACGGCATAGATTTTCTCCCCGCCGCTACGATACTCTTTAGTTAAAGAATTTACTTTAAATAACTCACTCATAACGTAGAGCCTCGGAAGGTTGTAGTCTGGCTGCTCTCATTGCTGGAAGCAAGCTAAAGATAAAAGATAAAACTATCCCAACTAGAATGATTAAACCGATATCTCGATAATTTATTGCCATTGGCAAGTACTCAATATAGTAAATCTCCTGGGGTAACTTTATAAAAGGAAACTTCTCTAAAATAATACATAGGCCTAAGCCTAAAACTGTCCCCAATAAAGTGCCAATAAAACCTAGGATCAAACCTTGCAAGCTAAATATTCTTGAAATCCTTTTACCAGTAAAACCTAAAGATTTTAAAATTCCAATATCTTTAGTCTTCTCTACTACCCCTACAGTCAGAGTGGCAAAAACATTAAAAGCAGCAACTAAAATGATTAGGCTTAGGATAATAAACATTACCAACTTCTCCAGCTGTAAGGCTGAAAAGAAAACCTGATTAGATTCCATCCAGGTAGTTACAAAAACATCCTGGTTAAACTCAGCCAATATCTTCTTCTTTACTTGGGAAGCTTTATAAGGATCACTTATTCTCACCCCTAAGAAGAGAAGGTAATTAGAAGAAAGGCTCTTAGCTGTCTCTAAATCAGTAATAAGGTAATTGTTGTCAATATCATAAAGGCCAACCTTAAATGTTCCTCGCACAACGGCCTCTTGCAATTGCAGTTTTTTCTTCAAAGGATAGAACTCTATAGTGTCTAAGACAAAAAACCTTCTCCTTAGCCCTTCACCAATAAAAAAACCTTCAGAGGTTGTTTCTCTAGTAATGTATTGATGGAGTATTCGGCTCTCTTCTTTATCTTGAAAGTCAACTCCCTTAACTGCTAAGGGAAGAACTAGCTCATCAAACTTAGCAAAAACTTGAGTCTGAAGTGATATTGATGCCGCTTCTACATCCTGCCAACTCTCTAATTCTTTTTCAATTTCCGGTAACTGCTCGCTATCTAAGCACTCTATGGTTAAATGCTGGTTAAAGCGCATTAACCTATCCATTAAATCTCGGTCAAAACCGTTCATTACCGAGATAACTACGATTAAAGTAGCTACACCCAGAGCTATCCCTAAGCAAGAGACAATCCCGATAAAGGAAATATGTCTAGCTTTTCCGCGAAAAAGATAGCGCCATGCCAAAAATAGTTCAGGTATCATTAGGTAACGGTTTAAGGAGAGGAAAGAGAATTACGTCCCTTATTGAAGGTTGGTTAAGCAGAAGCATTACTAGCCTATCCATGCCTATCCCCAGACCAGTAGCCGGAGGCATACCATATTCTAAGCTAATCAAGAAGTCATTGTCGATTTTTTTCGGTAACTCCTCTTCTACTTCTAATTGTTTATTAAAACGTGCTTTTTGCTCGAGGGGATCATTCAACTCTGAATAAGCATTAGCAACCTCAAGCCCTCCAATAAATAATTCAAACCTCTCCACTATATAAGGGTTATCTTTTTTCTGTTTAGCTAAAGGAGAAGTCCAGGTAAAAAAATCAGTAATAAACGCTGGCTTTTCTTTAGGATAGTTCTTCTCAATTAACTCCTCAGTTATATTAAGAATTTGGCTGCGACTTAGGCCTTTAGCTAATTTTAGCTTCTTGCTTATCTTCTCTATCATTAGATCCTGAGAATCACTTGCCTCTATGCCAAATTCCTCCTCGAAAAGCTTGGCAAAAGAAATCCTCTGCCAAGGTGGAGTAAGATCTATTTTTTTTCCTTGAAATTCTAAAATTAATGAAGAGTTCATCTCTTGGGCCAGATATGAGAATAAATCTTCACAAATCTTCATCATGTATTCATAGTTATTATAGGCACAATAAGCCTCAAGCATAGTAAACTCGGGATTATGCCTGGTAGAAACACCCTCATTGCGAAAGCTTCTATTTATCTCATATATTTTTTCCATTCCTCCGACTAAAAGACGCTTTAAGTAAAGCTCAGGAGCAATTCGTAGATATACATCACTATTAGTAGCATTATGAAAAGTTGCAAAGGGGCGGCCGGCTGCTCCCCCGGCAATCCGGTGCAACATTGGAGTCTCAACCTCCATATACTTAAGACGATTAAAGAAATCTCTAGTTAAAGAGATTATCTTTGAACGCTTCATGAAAACTTCTTTAACTTCGGGGTTAGAGATTAAGTCCAGATAGCGCTGACGATACCTTACCTCTACATCCTTTAGCCCATGCCACTTCTCTGGCAAAGGCCGCAGAGCCTTAGCTAGAAGTTTTATCTCACTAACCAATACTGTTGACTCACCAGTACGGGTAGTAAATAGCTTACCGCTAACACCAATAATATCTCCAACATCGATTTCCTTAAAAAGCTGGAAAATTTCACCCAAAGTATTGGCCTGGGCATAAATCTGGATTTTTCCGGTATAATCGCTGATATGAGCAAAACCAGACTTACCATGCTCACGCTTAGTAATTAGCCTTCCAGCAACTGAAACTTCCCTCTCTCCCTTAAAAGCATCAAGAATCTCCTTGATAGTCAAAGGCTTAGGAAAATCAGTCACCTTAAAAGGAGAACCAAACTTCTCTGAGATCTTGTTTAGTTTTTCTTCTGCTTCCATAACTTATAGATTATATATAATATATCTATTACTGTCAAATCTATTTAAACTTAAAGCCAGTTTCAATAAATATCTTTAAATATCTTTTATTTTGACTCTAATTTTTTCAATGAATCGAACAAGAGCTTCATTCTTTCTAAAAACTGTGATGACGATTCAAAAGCTTCCTTTGCTTCCTTATCTGTAGAGAAAAAACTTAAATCGTATTGGTCAGCATGCCTTATTTCTCTATGATGATCAAGAAGTTCAATCCATTTCTTTTCTAAGCTTCCTGTCTTAACATACTTTTCTTCTAGATAGCGTGCCACACAAGCGTGGCTCTTCTCCCTATAGCCGTCATAGAAAAGTATTGCCCGTGCGGAATGAAACATCACCATATAAGAAGCGAGAACAGAAGAATCAAAAGCCCCGCCCTTGAATGTCTTCTGAGCTTCCTCTATCCATTTCTCTGCTTTATTGATAGAACGAATAGCTTTATCTTTAGAGGCAGGAATTTTTCTTAATAAACCTTTTTCTATACAATTTTTATACCTGAATGCCATCTTTATCTCCGTACAAGACTATAGAACTAAACACAAGCGAATGATAGAATAGGGAATCTTCTTTTTTTATTTTTTCTACTCTTTCGTTGGTCAAAAATAACAGCTTGATATTTCTCATCTTTTTGTTTAATTCCGATGTTACTGGAGCTAACTTTTCTTCGCTTATATTCTTAAGCTTAATCCACAAATCAACATCTGAATCTTCCGTGTTTTCTCCCTTAGCGCAACTTCCATACAATCCTACTGTTTTGATAAAAGGATATTTTTTGAAAACCTTAAAATTAATACCTCTTATATTAAGCAGAATTTTTACCCCTTTAACTAATGGAAAATCCGTTACAAAAAATTTTCCATTCACTTTTTTAAGGATTTCTTTTCTTACTAAAATATCGAAATATTTAGAGATAAGCCCCTTACTCAATCTAAGTTGAATAGCAATGTTATTAACACTTATACTATTTGTTTTGAAAAGAATAGTTTGCAGAATTTTTATCCTTTGTCTAGTCGAGAATATATTTTCCATGCCCACCTCCCATGAACAAATCGTTCACGATTTGTAAACTTATCGTTCATATTTTATGAACTTTTGACCATATTGTCAAGCAAATGTTTAACTGTTTAGGTCGTATGTTTTAGCTTGACTTACACATAGTGTATTTCACAAGGTTCACTTTTTTGTCCACCTACTGAAATAAGCATATAACACATCTTCCACCCCATCGAGAGCTGCACACAAAATCCGCTATTATGGAAAAACTAGCAATTATGGCAATAAACAAAGTGTCCGGGTTCGATCTCTTTCCTTAGACATTCCTGGTTACAGTCAGGTTTTTTAAGTGGGCAACGCGAAAAAAAAGGGCAACCGCCAAGATGTTCACTATCCTCTTTTAAGTATTTTAGCTTCTGCTGGGAAGCTTCCTTTAGCAATTTGGTGTAAGGGTGAAGCGGATTATCATAAATTAAATCCCGAGGACCATATTCCATGATTTTGCCCCTGTACATAATAAAACAATAGTGGGATATCTTCTTTAATAATTTTAGGTTATGGGAGATAAAGAGAATTGTTACTCCCAACTCTTTCTGCAACTTAATTAACAACTTCATAACCTTGGAAGCTGTTGTAACATCTAAGCTCGATGTCGGTTCATCAAGAATCACTAACCGAGGTCGGTTAATAAGACTGCGAGCAATGCAAATTCTCTGAACTTGTCCGCCGCTTAACTGATGCGGTACTCTCTCGGCTACATCCTCCTCTAGTTCTACTTCAGCTAAAGCTTTTTTTATGAGTTCTCTACTTTCAGATTTATTTATTTTCTTACTTCCCCGGTCTTGAGCCGGGAAGACCCTTAAAGCCTCATCCAAAGAATAAAATATAGTGCAGCGGGGATCAAGACTGGCAAAAGGATTTTGAAAAACGATCTGAATATTTTTCGGTATAACTTTCTGATTTTCCGGTAAAGTTATATCCTTATCATTAAAGTAAATCTTCCCTTGTTTGGGCCGATAAAACCCTAAAATTGTCTTAGCCAAGGTAGTCTTACCACAACCACTCTCACCAGCCAAAGAAGTTACTAATCCCTTTTTTAAAAAGACATCTACCCCATCTAAGGCCTTGATAGTCTTACCTTTCTGCAAAAAATGAACTTTTAAGTTCTCTGTGCTTAAAATCTTATTATTTTCCATTAATTTATTCCTCTAATTGAGAAAATGAGTCTAACAAACTCTTGGTGTAATCATCTTCGGGGTTTACGAATAACTCATCTTTTGCTTTTATTTCTCTGACCACTCCCTGATAAAGAACTACCACCCGATCACATAAGGTCTTTACCAAATCAAGGTTGTGAGTGATAAAAATTATAGTTAGCTTAAGTTCAGCTCTTAGCTCTTTAAATAAATGAACAATCTGACTCTCAATAGTTACATCCAAAGAGCTTGTCGGTTCATCAGCAATTAATAGAGTCGGTTTTAAAGCTATGGCTATGGCAATAGCTATTCTCTGCAATTGCCCACCGCTTAATTGATGCGGGTAACTCTTTAAAATTCTCTGGGGCTGCCTCACCCTAGCTTTTTCCAAACAATCAAAAATAATTTTTTCTATCTCAGCTTTACTCTTTATATTTAATTTGCTTTGGAGAATCTCCTGGAATTGATATCTCATACTTAAAACCGGATTAAAGGTACTGGCTGGCTCTTGAAAGATTAAGCCAATTTGGTTCCCTCTTAAAATTTCTGATTCTTTTTCTCCGGCCTTAAAGATATTTTTCTCCTTAAAGATTATTTGCCCCTGGCTTTTACTATCCGGAGGAAGAAGATTTAAAATTGAGAGGGCAAGAGTACTCTTTCCGCTGCCGGATTCACCGACTATACCTAGAATTTCACCCTCTCCAATTCCCCAGCTAACTTTTTTCAAAGCATCAACGTATTTAGCTCTGCTCCAATAAGATACGCTTAAATCTTTTACCTCTAAAATCATAGTATTCTTCTCTTAGGGTCTAATATATCTCTTAGGGTATCTCCCAACATATTAAAACAAACAACTGTAACTACGATAAATAATCCCGGAATTAAGATCCAGGGAAAGAGACGAATATTTACTATACCCATAGCTGAACTCAAGAGATTTCCCCAGCTTGCTTCTGGATCCTGAATTCCTAAACCAATAAGACTTAAACTAGCCTCACCTAAGATATAAGCTGGGATACGTAAAACTACAGCCACTAAGGCATAGGAGAGAGTATGAGGAAGGATGTGGCGAATGATTATTTTAAAATGACTAAGGCCCATTGCTTTGGCAGCATAAACATATTCATTCTCACGCAAAGATATAGCCATACCGCGGATAATACGAGCTGTAGAAGCCCAGCCAATGAATGAAAGGATAACTATAATTAAAAGATAGACTTGAGTCGAAGTTAGATTAGGAGGAAATGATGCCCGCAGAGCCAGCATAAGGTAAAAAGAAGGAATCATCATCACCATTTCACAAATACGCATGGTAATATTATCCACTCTTCCGCCAAAGTATCCCGATAGGCCTCCGATGATTAAACCAATACATAAAGATATGGCCGCACCAATTAATCCTATCGAGAGTGAAATTCTTCCTCCATAAAGAATACGGGTAAAGATATCCCTCCCCTTTAAATCTGCCCCTAAGAGGTATATCTTTCCTTCACCGACGCCAAATAAATGCCGGTCAGTCTCCCAGAGTCCTAAAAATTTATACTTAAAACCTTTGGTGAAGAATTTAATCGGGTAAATCTTACTCTTATCTTCCTGATAAATTCTTTGGTAATACTCACTAACCTCATAGGTCTGGCCATAGATAAAGGGTCCGAATTGTTTCTCTTTGAGGTTTAGGAAATGTATCTTTGTCGGCGGAGTATAGGAGTGCAGGACATCATCGTCATCGTAAGGATAAGGAGCAAAGAAAGGAGCAAAAATCACTGAAAAATAAAGCAAAACCAAAACCAAGAAGGCTATCCGACCTGCTTTATTCTTTACAATTTCCTTTAATATTCTCATAATTTAAGTCTTTCCATACCTTATTCTCGGATCAAGAAAACCAAGAAGAATATCGGCAACTAAATTACCCAATATAAGCAAAGCTCCTCCAGCTAAGACTGAACCCATAACTAAATATATATCTTGAGAACGTACTGCCTCTAAGGTCACTACCCCTAAACCTGGCCAACCAATAATAATCTCAACTAAGGCAGCACCGCTTAGGAGAGCAGAGAATTGATAACCAAAAATCGTAATCATCGGGTTTAGAGCATTCTTTAAAGCGTGAATATAAAGAATTCTCACCCTGGGAAGCCCTCTAGCTTTTGCTCCTAAGATATAAGGAGAACCTAAAACTTCTAGGAGATTTGCCCTCATTATTCTCTGTAAAACACAAATACTTCCCAATGAAAGAACTAAGGTCGGAATAATTAAATGCTTTCCAATATCAATTATCTTACCAAGAAGGCTAAACTCTTCGAATCTTATCGAGCGCATCCCTCCTAAAGGAAGCCAACTAGTAAAAGTAGCCAGATAAAGAAATATAAAGGCTAAAA
>CAZHVO010000038.1:0-9053 GCA_964536195.1 uncultured Planctomycetia bacterium | reverse complement strand
TGAACCCAATAAAGACACAAACCCGCCCGGTGAAGAAATATATCCCTGGTTTACTACTGAGCCGCCTTGTCCGTAAAAAGTATATCTTCCAGCTAAAAAGTCGGCGTTGGAAATATTAAGCGTGGAAGCTATTAAGCCGTTGGTATCAACATGAGAGGTAGCACCGAAAAGTATTCCGTTAGGATTAATTAAAAATAATCTTCCGGTAGCGGTAAGGGTTCCAAAAATACTCGAAGGGTCTACACCGACAACTCTGTTTAAAGCAATTGATGAGGCTGACGGCTGGTAAAAATGAACAGCTTCGGGCTGAGCAATAGAAAAACTCTGCCAGTCAGCTATCAGCTGATCGGTTGACACGTTGACATCCATATTATTTCCGTCAACGTCAATGACAGCCTTCCCCTCGACTATGTTAGCTCCCTGCGGCAGGGAGTAGCCGGTGATTGGCATCAGAGAAAAACTGACCATCACGAATAAAGAAACTACCTTAAAAAAAATGCTTGTTTTAGACATTTTTGCCTCCACTTTTACTTTATCGTTATTAAGGAAATTTTTCTGACTTCTTATCATTAGTTCTTGAAGAATGTAAACGTTTACATTAAGCGTAAACGCTTACAAGTATAACATATTTTACCTATATAAAACAAGTTGGTTACTTTAAAAATTAATGGTTTTAAAGGGTTTTAGGCGGTAAATCTTAATCGCCTAAGGCTTTAGAAATATCAAAAAAATTGATAAAAACTTGAAAAAATGCCCTTAAGCTTAGAATTTCTTGGTTATCTCTATCCATCTCTGAAAGTTGTGCCGGTCTGAAGACTTTCTTCCTATCGGATAACCGAACTCTATCCTGGCTGAAAGGTTGTTGGAAAGGTTTAATCTAAACCCAAATCCGGCACTTTTTAAAGTTCTATTTTTTTTATCTCCTACGTAGGAGAGCTGCTTATTGCTAATCATTGCCCAGTCATAAAAAAGCACCGGGTGCAGGGCATCACGAAGGGTATCTCCGGTAAAAGGAACCTTTATTTTTTTGGGCACAAAATAAGACGGGAATGACCATTCAAGGCTGGTGTAATAACCTTTATCGCCGGAAAATTCTGCCACCGGATAACCCCTTACGCTTGTCGGGCCGCCGATTTGAAACTGCTCAGAAGCAACTAAATTATAATTGGAAAATTGAGCTTGGTTTTTCCATAATATATATGAAGAAAAAGGCCCGGGCTGAAGCCGGAACAAATTAAAAACACCTTTAACAAATTTTCCGCCAGAACCGGTTCGACTGGCCCGGGTATCTTTAGCATCCATTGAACCAAGGAAATCTGGAACACCAATATCTAATTCTGAAGTAAGAATGGTCCGGCCCCACTTATCAAATAGATCTAAATCAAAACCGCCTTTAAATACACTCAGCTCATCATGTGAACCGGCGGTCAAAGATTCCAAAATGTAGTTTTTGATGTCTTTATAATCAAAACCCAAATTTAATCTTAAATCAATATCCGGTTCAACAATCAATGCTTTATTAAAAAATAATCCGTAAACATAGGCTTTACCTTTAGATATATTCTCAAACTCCCGTCCTAAGGAAGTATCACTGGAAAAGCCATAAATCCCGATATCGGTAGTATTATTTATCGGTAAGGTATATCTACCGGTTTCGAGCTCATAATAATCATATTCTGATTTTTGCATTTGAAGAAAGAGCTTATCGTCAAAGCCTAGAAGATTATTATGTTCCAGGAATACCGTATACCTATCTTTTTCGATATAACGCGAACCATAATTATCAAATTCGAAGCCAATATGGAAAGGGAAGTTATCTTCAACTACTAAAACTACATCTGTTGTTCCTGGTTCTTTTCCGGGAACTAATGTTGCCTTGGCAGTCCTATCGGGATGCTCATTGATGTTGGTCAAAGACTTCTGGAGGGCCGAATAATCAAAAGCCCGGTCTTGCTTCAGATTCAATTTTCTTTTCAACAATGATGTTTTAAAGTAACGGTTGCCTTTTATTTCCAAATTGCCTAAAGAGCCTTCGACAACTCTGATAATTAAAATTCCTTTTTTTATATTTTGGGGAGGGATATAAGCCCGGGAGGTAACATAACCTTTCTTTCTGTATTGATCAGTAATTAAGTCCGCGACCTTCTGCATAGCCTTAATCGATAACTCCTGGCCTTCGAATTGAGAAATAATTTTATCGATTTCTTTTTGGTTAAGCAGAGTTGCGCCTTGTACGGTTATTTTTTTTATCTACACCTTCTCGCCCTGATCTTCCAATATCACTTCGGGAGCCTGGCCTTCTTGGTCTTCTTTTTTCGGCTGTTTAATTTTCAGCTCCAGGGCTCTTTCCTTCTCGAATTGCTTCTTCTGTTGAATTGTTCCGCCGATAGTCTCGGTAGGCGGGGGTGTTTGCGAAAAAATAATTGATGAGAAAAATGAAGACACCAGAAACAAAATAACTATTCTTTTATTCATATTTTCTAATTCCTCCTTACTTTAAGCCAAAGGTTCTGTCAATATATCAAAGGCATATAATCATAATTCCTATTGTTGTCAAGATTTTTTTTGAATCTGGGAAAAGCATATTTAGAAAGGTACTAATCCAAAACCTTTAAACACATTATTGTGTGGTTTAGGATTCGCCTAAACCGCACATATTAATGTTTATAGTGTTGCTATTGTATATTTAACGGTTACTTAACCTGTTCTACCTCTTTGACTTCGGGAACTGCCTCTTTTAATCTCTGCTCTATTCCCATTTTAAGGGTATAGGGTTGTAAAGGGGTCAACTCCCTTTTTTTTCATAAATTACGCAGAAGATGCAAGATATTTTCTTTGGCGTTTTTACAAAGAAACCTCTTCTCGATTCCAAAGTTAGCCTTTTCAAGATTTATTTTATTAACCCAGGTATAATTATGCTTTTTAGCTAAATACATAACAAGTCTTTTTGCCTGCAAACTAAGCAAAAAATTAAATATTACTGAAAGATACCATTCTTTCAACAAAAACAAGGCTTTTTTATAAAAACCTCAGCCTCAGCCTTAGCCTTAATTATCATTATAAATACAGTGATTCTATAGTACTTTGGATTAGTTTTAAATTGAGCAACTTTAGTTCGTTTTTATCGTCGAGGAAGCGTTCGACATCTTTTTTAACAAGATCAAAGTCAATCTTCCGGATATTCTCAAGAAGATATTCTTTAAAATTGCCTTCATTCACTCCGGGATCTTTATTCTCACTCTGAATAACCGCGTTATTAAAAAGAAAGTAGTTAGGTTTGATTTTTTTTCCAAGGTACCAAAGGAAATCATAGAAATCTCTTCCTTTAGTAAATTTACGATAAAAACAGGCATGTAATTTAGTAGCAAACATTGACGATAAATCAAAATGGACCAGATTAAACAAATAGATTTTATTAATAAGTGTATTTGAGATATTACCACCTTTTGGAGGATTGGAATCTACCTCAAATTTGACTGAGATTTTCTGGCTTTCTAATTTTGAAATTCCAAGGGATTTCAATAACCCCGGGAATTTAATCATTGTACTATGAACATTACTTTTTGTTTTCGGTTTAATTTCAGCATTCAACCCGTAAAGTTTCAAGTTTCTGATGAGCGCTGAGTTGATATCGGAAAAATTATATCCCTTTTTATCTACCAGGGAAAAATCCAAATCTTCGGAAAACCGCTTAATATCAAACAAGACCCTCAAAGCTGTCCCCCCGGTAAAAGCGAGATTATTAAAGAAGCCTCTATCATAAATAATTTTGAGGATAATAATTTGTAAAAGTTCACGCACCCGGTTACTCTTTGCCTCAACGGGCATAGCCTGATTGATTTGCTGCTTAAAAATATCAATCATTGTTCGGCCTCATTTTTAATAAAACTAGAAAAATCTTTAACTACACTCATTAATTTTTTATTGTTAAAGGTTTTTGCCAGCTCCAACAACCTTTTCTCGCTTAATGATTCTGTATTCTGAAAACGGTATGAAATACTAAACTGCTCTTCAATCTTTTTTTGGAACCTGCTTAAATTAAGATATAAAAAATCAATAACAGCTTTTTCAGGCTCGGCTAATAGCAGAGGCATATCATTCGCGTCTTTTACTAATTTAAACCCTCGAAAAGCGTTTGGTTTAATCTGCTGATAAATGAAGACTCCAAATTCATTTTTAAAGCGCATTGTTTTTCTTGTAGATACCGAAGTTAAATCGGCTGTTCTCTCCGGAATCAAATCATAATAATTAAGCGCAAATTCTAAACTAACATAGGAAGGAACATACAATTGGTTGGCAATAAACATTAAGCTAGGCTCGTTTTTACGGTCATTTTTATTAAGTAGATAAATTCCCCTTTTTAGTTTGACAATCAATCCTTTTTTATGCCAGCGATTAAGCTGGTTACGAAAGGTTTGGCCATTACTTAGCTGTCTCACCACGTCTTTGCTAATGATAAGTGGTACTGCTTGAAATTTATTCTTAAATTCTCTGTAATTCATATTACATTTCTCAATATAATCATAAATGATTATTTACAGAAATAATATACCATGATTTGACCCGCTTTGTCAACTTTAAATCTGTTTTCTTAACATATTTGTTAATAAATTGCAACGTAAATTGCTATTTATCGTATATTTAGCAGCTACTTAACCTGTTCTACCTCTTTGACTTCGGGAACTGCCTCTTTTAATTTCTGCTCTATTCCCATTTTAAGGGTATAGGTGCTCATTGGACAGCAACCACAAGCGCCGGTTAAGCGAACCTTAACTACACCATCTTCAGTAACATCAACTAGCTCGACATTACCGCCGTCAGCTTGTAAAGCCGGTCTTATTGCCTCTAATGCTTTTTCAACTTTTTCTCTCATATTAAACCCTCCTATTTTAACTTATTAGCCACTCGAACAGCTTCGACGCTGTCGCTAGCATATTCAGCGCCTAGAGACCGAGCAAAACTCCTGGTCACTACTGCGCCGCCAACTATGAATCTACAATTTAACCCTTGTTCCTTAACTTTGTCAATGACTTCCCTCATGTTAACCATGGTAGTAGTCATCAGAGAAGAAAGTCCTACTATCGAAGACTTATGACGTTTAATCTCTCTAATTATCTTTTCTACTGAAACATCCTTACCTAAGTCAACAACATCAAAACCGTGATTCTTTAACATAAGAGCTACTATGTTTTTGCCAATATCATGGATGTCACCTCTTACTGTAGCTAGAAGAACAATAGTCTTCTTTCTCCCGGATAAATCCTCTTCTTTAAGATAAGGTTCGAGCTCTCCAAAAGCTATCTTCATAGCTTCAGCACTAGCAATAAGCTGAGGTAAGAAGTATTCTTTTCTGTCAAATAAATCTCCTACTCTTTCAATAGCCGGGACCATTATTCTATGTACAAGCTCACTAGCCTCACGGCCAGAAGATATAGCCTCTCTTATAAACTCTTTAATATCCTCTCTATTGCCGCCAATTATGGCTTGAGAGATCTTCTCCTCTGCTGAGAGCGAAATTCCAACTTCCTTTTTCTCTTTAGAGGCCTTACTAAAGTAAGCTAAGAAAGTCTTAGCATCCTTATCTTTATTGAGTAGTAAATTCTCAGCTAATTTTGAATATTTAGCTTTTAATTTTGAGGGATTAGCAATAGCTAAACTTAATCCTTTCCTCTTAGCTAAAGTCAAAAAAGCCCCATTAATTAAGGCTCTTTTAGGTAGGCCAAAAGAAACATTCGACAAACCAACAACACTATTACACTTAATATTCTTGGAAACCCAATTTATTGTCTTTAAGGTCTCTATAGCAGCCTTAGGCTGCGAAGATACAGCCAGAGCCATTGCATCGACAATAATATCATCTTTAGAAAATCCGAATCTTTTTGCTTCTTTGAAGATATCGGAAATGACTTTCTTTCTCTCGGCAAAAGTCTTAGGTAGACTCTTACCCTTTAGAGGAAGAAGAATAAACATCGCTCCATATTTAGCAGCTAATGAAAGCAGTTTTTTTAACTTACCCTTCTCACCGCTTATAGAATTAATTAAAGCTCTTCCCGGGTAAACTCGCAGAGCTGCTTCCACTGCTTCAACATTTGAAGAATCAATAACCAGAGGAAGGCTAGAGTTAACTGCCAACATATTAATAACACTCTTAAGAGTCTTAACCTCATCTATACCAGCAGTTCCAACATTAACATCTAAGAGAGAGGCTCCGGCTTTTTCCTGCTCTCTTGCTAAGTGACGAATAAAAGAAGTTTTTCCTTCACCTAGTTCTTTCTGCAAGATCTTCTTGCCGGTAGGATTGATTTTTTCTCCTATTACGGTAAAAGATTTCGCAGGTAAGAGAACAACACTCTCTCTGGCAGAACTTAACAGACTAGGAATCTTCTTTTGTCTTGCAGCTGGCTTTAAGCCAGAGACTTTTTCCTTTACCTTTTTTATATGTTCGGGTGTAGTACCGCAGCATCCTCCTAATAAACTTACCCCGGCTGAGACTAACTGTTTAGCAAAAGAAGCAAATTCTTTAGGGCTCATGTCAAAACAAGTCTTGCCCCTTACTAATTTGGGCATACCGGCATTAGGCTTGGCTATAAGAGGAACCTTTGCGTAAGGCTTCATTAGTTTGATAAGCTTAATCATCTGCCGAGGGCCGGCAGAGCAATTACAACCAATAGCATCAGCGCCTAAGCTCTGTAGGATATTTAGAGCGGTTAGAGGATCAGTCCCATTAAGGGTCCGGCCATCTGACTCGTAAGTCAAAGTTATCATAGTAAACTTATTAGTAAGCTCTTTTACGGCTATAAGAGCAGCTCTAGCCTCTTGGATATCCATCATGGTCTCAATGATAAAAAGGTCTACCCCGGCTGCCAATAAACCCCTTACCTGCTCTTTAAAGATTTCAACTGCCTGTTCAAACTCAAGCGGCCCAAAAGGCTCGACAAACTTACCGGTAGGACCAATCCCACCAGCCACTAAGACTTTATTACCAACTGCTCTTTTAGCAATAAGGGCAAGCTTTTTATTAACTTCGCCGACATTATAATTGCCATAAGATTTGAGTTTAATCTTGTTAGCTCCAAAGGTAGAAGTATAAACTATCTCTGCACCGGCCTTTTGGTAATCAGTATGAATTGCAGAGATAACTTCCGGATTCTCAAGAGACCAAATTTCAGGTGATACTCCGCCAGGCATACCTCTTTTCTGCAACTCAGTTCCAGTAGCCCCATCAAGGACTAAAATCTTATTATTAAGAAGCTTAATTTTATTCTTCACTTTCTCCTTCTACTCCTTCGTTCTTGCGTAAATCTAATTCCAGCAACTGCAGTAACTGACTTCTCAGGAATAAGCATATAGTTATCACTCAAACTAATCCCCAGCTGCCCTAGTTTTAAAACATCGTAGATAATTTTTTGGTTCTCTAATAAAAAATCACCATATCCAGCAGAAAAACGCCTTGAAGTTAATTGCTTACCTCCTCTAGAAAGGTGCCGATTAAAATAATTTATAATCCAGCCAAGTGCACCATCAGCCATCTCACTAGCTACAGCATCAAAGACTACAGCTGCAGTTACATCTTTACCGGTAGAATCTTGGGAAATTGCCTCAACTATTCCTGGACCGGCAGTAGCCGCCATTAAGAGAACTTCTCTAGAGTCAGCTAAAAAATCTGCTAAAGACTCACTCTCAAAAACAATATCTTCGCTAAGTGTAATCTTAGAAACTTCTATTCTTTTTATAGAGAGTACTGCACTTGCACCCTTTAGCTCAACAATCTCTAAAGCCTTTTCAATATAGTCGTCAACCTGATTTCTCTGCTTATCGTCAAGTTTAGTTATACCATCGGCATAACCAAGACGGCTATATATTCTATCTTTAGGAGTAGGGAGAGCTATCTGACGAAAGTATTCTATTTCCATATTTTCTAAGGTCCTTCGACCCCTCGCTTCGCTCGGTCACTCAGGATACTTCTCCTCGCCTAAAGAAAGCTTGTTAGCTTGTACTGAGCGAGCCCCGAAGGGGCGAGTCGAAGTATTGCCCCGTCTGGACTCGTATACACTCTCGCCGCAGGCGAGTTAGTCCGAAGGACTTTTAGTGTATCCGAGACACTTTCCAGATCAAAAATCACTTATCTACCCTTGACATCCAAAACATGGGTTTTCTTCTTTAAAATCAAAAGGGTAAAATATATCGCTATGCTCACAAGAAAAAAGATCAGCCATGAAGTACACACAAAAAAGCGCCTTTTAGCCAACAAGTCTCCTATTATCTCTACAAAAAAATATACCGCAACTATAGCCATATAGGTACTAAATTCCTTACGCAAAACAGTTTTAAATGAAAAAGACAATGTTGACTTGTGCCAATTCTTGAAATTTGGAAAAACTATTGGAGTTCTTTGAGCCCAACCAATAAACTCACTGCCAAACTTCTTTCTTAAGAATTCTTCTTCAGCAAAAATAATGCGTTCATAATAAAGCCAAAATCCTACCCACACAATCATTGCTAGCCACCAAACCTGGATAAACAACGTAATGCCAAATACTATTAGAAAATTTCCCAAATATAATGGATTCCGAGTTATCGAATACATCCCTGTGGTATTCAGCACTGCGGCGGCCTGCGATTGTGTGTTTCGCCCGGATGTACCTCTCGGGACATAGGCAACCGTAAAACAACGCATTGCGAAACCTAAGAATGAAATTAAAACAGCAATACTCTCCCACAAATCTCCGACATCATCACCGAATATTTGTTCTATAAATTCGCCATTTTTTAACGCTATGAGAAACAAAGGGATAAACAATAACGGGAGATAACTTCTCCATCTAAAAAGCCACATGCCTTGTTTTTCTATATTTTCGCGCAGAGCCATCTCAAATATTCCTATTTTTATCCGTCAACGTTCAACTTGAACAATAGAAAATTAGATCGTCCGCCAAAGAACTGTGGCGGACTCTGCCAATTTCGAGCTCTGGTTTGAGTCCAGACTCGAAAATGACTACCCCGTCTGGACTCGTATACACTCTCGCCGCAGGCGAGTTAGTCCGAAGGACTTT
>CAZHVO010000037.1:0-9102 GCA_964536195.1 uncultured Planctomycetia bacterium | reverse complement strand
TTGAAAAAGTTAAAGGCATAAAGGTTAAAGTCAAGGATACTCGCAAAACCATACCTAATTTACGGATTTTAGAAAAATATGCTGTAAGAGTAGGTGGCGGATGTAACCATCGTATCTCACTATCCGATGGCATCATTGTTAAAGATAATCACTTAAAGGCTGCCGGCTGCATATCTCAAGGGCGTTTAAATAAAAAGCGCCTCACCAGCTTAGTAGCTGATTTAAGAGAAAAAAGCTCTCTACCGATAGAAATTGAAGTAGAGAATCTCGGAGAATTAAAAGAAGTGCTTAAGTATAAGCCTGATATAATCATGCTCGATAATTTTTCTATAAAGAATTTAAACAGAGCGGTAAGTTTGCGTAATAAATACTATCCGAAAATCAAACTTGAAGCATCCGGTGGAATAAACTTAAACAACGTAAGGGCTGTGGCTGGGAGTGGTGTCGACCATATTTCAATGGGCATGATCACTGACTCTCCGGAAGTAATTGATTTTTCTTTAGATATTTCTGATTAATACTTCTTACTACCCCAAAGTAATTCAATGGATAAATTTAAACTAGCCAGTAAATTTAAACCTACCGGCGATCAGCCTCAAGCCATTGAAAAGCTAATTTCCGGAATAAAAAGCAAGCAGCGTTTTCAAACTCTCCTTGGCGTCACCGGCTCAGGAAAAACTTTTACCTTAGCTTGTGCGATTGAGAAGATTAACCGGCCGGTTCTGGTTATTTCACACAATAAAACTCTAGCTAGTCAGCTCTACGCTGAGTTTAAAGAGTTCTTTCCGCAAAATTCTGTCGAATACTTTGTAAGCTACTATGATTACTACCAACCGGAAAGTTATATCCCCCAAACTGATACCTATATTGAAAAAGACGCTTCAATAAATGAAAAGTTAGACCGACTTCGTTTATCAACAACTAGTTCTTTGGCCAGTCGCCAGGATGTTATAGTGGTAGCGTCAGTATCATGTATCTATGGCTTAGGTACACCTGAGGATTATCAAGACCTGACTCTTTGTTTAAAAGTTTGTGATAATATTCCTCAAAAGGCTCTCTTGGAGCGTTTAATCACTTTACAATATGAGAGAAATGACTTTAATTTTAGACGAGGGACCTTCCGGGTTAAAGGTGATACCTTGGATATTTTCCCAGCTTACAAGGAATGCGGGGTAAGAATAGAATTTTCTGGTGATACAATTGAGAAAATTTATGAGTTCCAACCATTTGGTGGAAAGAAAGTTTCGGGATTGGAAAGAATAAGCATTTATCCGGCTAAACACTTTATTATTGGTAAGGATAAAATCGATAAAGCTTTGGGGACTGTTAAAGCCGAGTTAAGGGACAGGTTAGCAATTCTAAATAAAGAAGGTAAGCTTCTCGAAGCTCAGCGTCTTAGTCAACGCACTAATTTTGATATGGAAATGCTAGCCGAGTGTGGTTATTGTCATGGTATTGAGAATTATTCCCGGCATTTAAGCCAAAGAGCCCCAGGTTCACGTCCCTACTGCCTTCTTGACTATTTTCCAAGTTCTTTTCTTACGGTAATTGACGAGAGTCATGTTACTATCCCTCAAATACGAGGTATGTACAATGGAGATAAGGCTCGTAAAGAAACTTTAGTTGGGCACGGGTTTAGGCTGCCTTCTTGTCTGGATAATCGGCCTTTAAGATTTGATGAATTCATGCCTCTTGCTAAAGAGATGGTATTTGTTTCAGCAACACCTGGAGAATTTGAAATCGATTCTTCTAAGGCAAGAGTGATTGAACAGATTATACGCCCGACCGGCTTGCCAGATCCCCAAATCACAGTCAAATCTACTAAAAATCAAATTGACGATTTAATCCAAGAGATTAAAAGGAGAACCGAGAGGGAGGAACGTACCCTGGTTATTACTCTTACCAAGCGCATGTCAGAAGAATTAAGCAGTTATTTAAAGCAAGAGGGGCTTAAGGTCACTTATCTTCACTCTGAAATTGACACCTTAGAAAGAACAAAGATTTTAAAGGATCTGCGATTGAAGAAATTCGACGCTCTTATCGGCATTAATCTCCTTCGTGAGGGCCTAGACTTACCAGAAGTATCCTTGGTAGTAATTCTTGATGCCGATAAAGAGGGATTTTTGCGTTCATCAACCTCCTTAATTCAAATTGCCGGTAGATGTGCCCGCCATGTAAACGGAGAGGTTTATATGTATGCCGATGTCCTTACTAAATCAATGAAAAAAGCGATTACTGAGAGTCGACGCCGACGGAAGATCCAATTAGAACATAATACTAAACACAAAATAACCCCGCAAAGCATTCAAAAAGCAATTAAGGACGGTATAGAGGTTTATTTAAAAGAAGAGGATAATCTTAATAAGCGCTTAGAGCTAGACGGTGAAGAAATTCAACTTCATGAGATTGTTGCTCAGTTAGAAAAGGAGATGTTTTTAGCTGCAAAAAACCTACACTTTGAAAAAGCTGCCCAGGTACGCGATAAAGTGGTAGAATTAAAGAAAGTTATGAAAGGCAAAAAGGAAAGGAAAAGCATATGATTGCTGTAGACGTAGGAAACACAAGTATAGATATTGCCCATTTTGAAAGGGGGAGAATTAGCAAAGCTAAAAAAATACCTACTCTGGGAGTTACTAAAGCTTCTTTAAAGAGAGCTTTAAAGTCTAAGCTAAACGAAAAAATTTTAGTCTGTTCGGTAGTACCCATGGTTACTAAACTTTTTAAAAACTTAAAGATGTCTGTTTATGTAGCAGGGCAAGATATAAGAGTGCCGATAGGTTCATTATACGAGAAAGGACAAATAGGTATGGACCGGTTAGTAGGGGCATATGCGGCTAAGCAACTTTTTTCCGAAGCTCGCTTAGTCTTAGATTTTGGAACTGCAATAACCTTGGATTTTTTATCTAAAGGTAATGTTTACCAAGGTGGGATAATCCTTCCCGGCCTGGGATCTACATTAGGTGTTTTTTCCAAATGTGCACTGCTTCCTAAACAGATAAAGTTTAAAAAGACAAAGAAATTAATTCCCACCACAACTGAAACCAGCATAACTAAAGGGCTCCTCGAGGGGTTTTCTTTAATGATAAATTCTCTAGTCAAAAAGTACAAAAGGAAATTAAGCATCGCCAAAAATAAGAAAGTTCTTATCACCGGAGGAGAAGCCGAGGTAATCATACCCGGCCTAGACTTCCCTTTTAAATATGAACCATTACTAGTCTTAAAGGGCCTAGAAATTTTAAGCCGCAATTTACTCTCCAAATAATCACTTCTCTAACTCTCTTTACAACAACCAGTTATGACATCAAGTTTTATGGGATGATTTTTTAAAAAAAAATTAAAAAAAATTCTTGACTTTAATTTCAATATAGATATAGTAGTAACTTAGCACTCTAGGGTAGAGATTGCTAAAACATCCAAAAATAAGATTATTGGCGTATTTAAAGGAGGTTACTTATGAAGTTTAAGCCGTTAGGAGACAAAATTTTGCTTAAGCAGCTTGAAGCCAAGGAGCAGACCAAAGGTGGTATCGTGATTCCAGATACAGTAAAGGAAAAACCTCAAGAAGGCGAAATCATTGCTGTAGGCGAAGGAAAGAAGAGCCCCGAGGGTAAAGTAGTGCCTTTATCTTTAAAAACTGGCGATAAGGTGCTATACGGGAAGTATTCTGGAACAGAGGTTGTAATAGATGGTGAGGACTATCTTATCATCCGCGAAGAAGATGTATTGGGAATTATTGCATAATAGGAGGTAAAATTTTATGGCAAAGCAATTAATATTTGGCGAAGATGCAAGAAAAGCAATTCTTGAAGGAGTTGAACTCTTAACAAAAGCGGTTAAGGTCACTTTAGGGCCTAAGGGAAGAAATGCTGTTATTGAAAAGAAGTTCGGCTCACCGACCATCACCAAGGATGGTGTTACTGTAGCAAAAGAAATAGATCTTGAAGATCCTTACAGAAATATCGGTGCTCAGTTAGTTAAAGAAGTTGCTGAGAAGACTTCAGATAGTGCCGGCGATGGAACAACTACTGCAACAATTTTAGCCGAAGCAATTTTTAAAGAAGGTCTTAAAAACGTTGCTGCCGGAGCAAACCCGATGGCTTTAAAAAGAGGGATAGACAAAGCAGTTGTTGCGATAGTTGAAGAGCTAAAAACAATTTCAAAAGAAGTTAAAGACAAGAAGGAAACTGCTCAGGTTGCTACAATCGCTGCTAATGGCGATGAAACAATCGGAAACCTTATTGCTGATGCAATGGAAAAGGTAGGCAAAGACGGTGTTATCACTCCTGAAGAAGCAAAGTCTACAGCCACTACCTTAGAGACAGTAGAAGGGATGCAGTTTGATCAAGGGTATTTATCTCCTTATTTTGCTACTGATGCTGAGAAAATGGAGACAGTCCTTGATGATCCTTACATTTTAATTTACGAGAAAAAAATCTCTAACCTAAAAGATATGTTACCGCTTCTTGAGAAAATCGCCAGAGCTAGTAAGCCTCTGATGATAATCGCTGAAGATGTTGATGGCGAAGCTTTAGCTACGCTGGTGGTTAATAAGCTTCGTGGAACTTTAACTTGTTGTGCGGTTAAAGCACCAGGTTATGGCGACAGACGCAAAGCTATGTTAGATGACATAGCAATCCTTACCGGCGGAAAGGCAATTTCCGAGGATTTAGGACTAAAATTAGAGAATGTTGATTTGTCTGATTTAGGAAAAGCAAAGAGGGTTAGAATCGACAAGGAAAACACAACTATTGTTGAAGGTGCTGGGCAAACCAGCGCTATTCAAGGAAGAATAAAGCAAATTAAAAGACAGGTTGAAGAGAGTGATTCTGACTACGATAAAGAAAAATTACAAGAAAGACTAGCTAAACTAGCTGGTGGAGTTGCTGTAATAAATATTGGAGCAGCAACTGAAACTGAAATGAAAGAGAAAAAAGCTAGAGTCGAAGATGCTCTACATGCAACCAGAGCTGCTGTCCAGGAAGGAATTGTCCCTGGTGGTGAAGTAGCAATTGTTCATTGCTTACCTGCACTTGACAAGCTTGCACTTAAGGGTGATGAAAAAACCGGTGTAGATATTATTCGAAGAGCCTTAGAAGCGCCACTTCACCAACTTGCTTCAAATGCCGGCTTAAAAGGCGATGTAATAGTTGTTAAGGTAAAAAACAGCAAATCACCAATGGGATTTGACTTAAGAAATGATGGTGAGGAATTAACAGATATGTTTAAGGCTGGGGTAATTGATCCTACAAAAGTATCTAGAACTGCCCTGCAAAATGCAGCATCAATTGCTTCATTGCTAATTACTACTGAAGCAGTCGTAGCTGATAAGCCAGAAAAAGAAGGCAGCGCTCCTGCTATGCCCGGCGGCGGAATGCCCGGTGGAATGGGAATGCCTGGCGGAATGGGTTACTAAACAAGTACCTTTAAAGAAAAAATATAAAATATCCCCGTTCATTAAAAGGAGCGGGGATATTTTTTTGTCTCGGTCCGCCATCAGCCATCAAATGAGCTGGCGAGATCTCTCCAATTTATAAAATTAATTGGAGGACGAATTTAGCTGTAGATTTTTCTATGCCAAGTGGTATAATAGGGCAGATATTTGGAGAAATTTATGCGATTTATGAGAAAAAAGAAGAATTTTTGCCTAAACATCAACGACAGCAATAATTTAAACATCGGATTCTTCCATTATTGCCTAGCCCCTGAGGGTGAAGTAATCTTATCTAATTCAACCTTAGCTGAAATTTTAGGCTATTCCTTCAAAAAAGGGTTTATTAAGGAGAAATTTTGCAGTCTCTTCCTTAAGCCCTTAGATAGAGAGCTTTTTTTAAAAATTTTAAATAGGAACAAGAGAGTTAAAGCTTTTGAGGTAATCTTAAAGAAAAAGGACAATCAACCCTTATGGGTGACAATTACTGCCCACCTAATACCTTCAGCTAGCAAAAAAGAACGTTGGCTAGAAGGGGTGATCCAGGATATTTCAGCTCAAAAAAGAATTGCTAACAAGCTATCCATGGAGAGGAATTTCTTTGAAAATCTCTTAGACAATATTCCTGATGCAATTTACTTTAAAGATTGCAACAATAAAATTATAAAAGTTAATAATTTCTATATTCAAGGAACTGGTTTGAAGGTCGAGGAGATACTCGGAAAAACTGACTTTGATTTTTTCCCTCCGGAACAAGCCAAAAATATGCTTGAAGACGATAACAAGGTTTTAAATACTGGTAAGCCACTTGTCGGCAAGATCGAAAAGACTTTACTCGGTAATGGCCATTGGAATCAAGTAATCACTACTAAAATTCCTATGCGCGATAATTTTGGTAAAATAATCGGAACTATGGGGATAACCCGAGACATGACTGCTTACGCTAATCTCGAACAGCAACGTCTAAATATGCTGATTAGCGCTTTAGAAGTCTTGGGTAAAGCTCTTGAGATGCGTGACCCTTATACCTTTAGTCATACTCGCAATGTTGCTGGTATTGCTGGAGAAATCGCTAATGTGTTAGGCTGGGATTCAAATCGACTCTTAGCTATTAAGTTAGCTGGAGAACTTCACGATTTAGGAAAGATAAGCATCCCGCTAGATATCCTAAACAAGCCCGGTGAATTAAATGCCTTGGAATATCGCTTAATTCAAGAGCATGTAGAAAATTGCTATAATTTAATTAAGGATATTGAATTTCCGTTTCCTTTGGCTAATATTATTTATCAACACCACGAACGTCTTGATGGTTCAGGTTACCCCCGAGGCTTAAAAGGTGATGAAATAGTCATAGAGGCCAAAATATTGGCAGTAAGCGACGTTTTAGAAGCTATGACTCACCATCGTCCTTATCGTGAGGCTAAAGGATTAGAAAAAGCCTGCAAAGAACTTCAAGAAGGAAGAGGTATAAAATACGATGCCGAAATAGTAGATATTCTTCTTGATCTTATTGAAAAAGGAGGCAAGAAGAAGTTTTGGCTTAATAATTAAATTTTTCCTTAAGATCCTTCTTCCCTTCGGGAATTAGGATCAAGAAAAACTACTTTCTTAGATTTTTCTTGATTTTTTATTCTTTTGTGATATAAAAGGTGACTTATGCAAGAAGTAAAAATATTTGCTAGAGCAGGTCAAGGCGCAATTACTACCGCGGTTATATTAGGCGAATCTCTATTCTATGAGGATAAATATGCCTATGCTTTTCCTCATTTTGGTGCTGCCCGAATGGGAGCGCCAATGAATGCTTTTGTAAGATTTGACGATAAGCCGGTTCGCCTACGTTCTCAAATCTACAAACCAGATTATATACTGGTAATTGACCCGACTTTAATTGAAAGTGAAAAGTGTTTCCAGGGTTTAAAGGAAGGTGCCAAAGCCATCGTAGCTGTAAGAGAAAAAACAGTTATTCCTGAGGTTAGCGGTGTTGAAATCAAAACTTTACCGGCTGAGAAAATCGCTATGGAGATAATCGGAAAACCTTTTGCCAACACTGTCTTGGTAGGTGCTTTTGCAAAAGTAACTGGTCAGATAAAGCTGGAATCTGTTTTAAAAGCAGTTGAAGTCAGATTCAAAAGTAAGCCTAAACTGTTAGAAAAAAATCTTGAGGCAGTAAAAAAGGGGTACGAAAGTGTTTAGTATATTAGTAAGCCGAGGGAAAACTTCTTGTGCGAACTTAACCGGATCTTGGCGCTCAGCTCAAAAACCGCTGTATTTACAAAAAGATTGTATTAATTGTGGGCTGTGTAAGCTCGTTTGTCCTGAAGGGTGTATTGAAGGCATAGAAAAAAATGCTTACTCAGCTGACTTAGATTACTGCAAAGGATGTGGACTTTGTGCTTATATCTGTCCCAAAAATGATATCGAAATGGTTCCCAACCAGGATTAAATTATGAAGAAATATTTAGAAGGTTCATGGGCAATGGCAGAAGCGACAAAATTATGTCGGCCTGGTGTTGTTGCTGCCTACCCAATAACCCCACAAACTCATATAGTTGAACATCTTGCTAAATTTGTTGCTGACGGAGACCTTAAAGCTGAAACTTTGAATGTTGAGAGTGAGCACTCAGCAGCTTCAGTGGTTTTAGGCTCGCAAGCGACCGGGGTGAGAAGTTTTACCTGTACTAGTTCTCAAGGGCTGCTTCTGATGGGAGAAGTTGTCTTTTGTATAGCTGGCATGCGGCTACCAGTTATGATGATTTGTGCTAATCGTGCCATATCAGCACCGATTAACATTTGGAACGATCAACAGGATTCTATCGCATTACGGGATGCCGGTTGGATACAATTCTATGCTGAAAATAATCAGGAAGCGGTTGATCTAATTATCGCTGGTTATAAGCTTGGCGAAAACTCGAAGATAATGTTACCAATAATGGTTTGTGTCGACGGTTTTATCTTAACTCATGGTATGGAAACAGTTGACATGCCTAGTCAAGAAGATGTCGATAAGTTTCTCCCCAGGTATAATCCACCATATAAGCTTGACGTTAATGATCCAATGAGCTTTGGTCTTCTCGGTGATCCTACAGTATATACTGAAACCCGTTATGCTATACATAAAACAATGGAAGAAGTTATTAATTTGATACCGAAAATCGGTAAAGAATATAAGGATTTAACTTTAAGAGATAGCCTAAAACTAGTCGAAGGTTATAAGTTAGAGGATGCTGATTTGGCAATAGTAGCCATGGGCTCTGTTTGTGGAACGATTAAGGATGTTGTTGACCGCCAAAGAGAAAAAGGCAAAAAAATCGGCCTGCTAAAGATTGTTACCTATAGGCCTTTTCCAAAAGAAGCGATTAAGGTTGCTTTGGGAAAGATTCCTAGTCTGGCTGTTATTGATAAAGATATTTCTTTAGGTTCTGATGGCGCAGTCTATTCAGAAATCAAAGCAATATTGAGCTCGGACAAGAAAACAAGTGGTTTTATCGCTGGTTTAGGCGGAAGAGATATAACAATTGATACTATAGAAAGTATTATTGAATCAGCAGAAAAGGAAGTTAATAGCTGTAAATTTGTTGACTTAAACAAGGATTTACTTTGGGACGAATTCAAAGCGTCTTAGGGGAAGAGAACAAATGACGAAAAAACATTTTGAAGAAAATTTGTACGTATCC
>CAZHVO010000036.1:0-9397 GCA_964536195.1 uncultured Planctomycetia bacterium | reverse complement strand
TAAATCGCTAAGACTAGGGGCATCTAGATATATTTCTCTAGACATTGTAATTATCCGCTTTATACAAAATTATATTCTCTTTACCTTTATTTTTAAACCACTTAATCGTCTCTTCTAACCCCTCATCTAAACTACATTTTGGTTTCCAACCGATTAGATTCATTGTTTTTTTGTTGCTTCCCAATAATCTTTCAACTTCGCTTTTTTCCGGCCGCACTCTCATATCATCATTTACTATCTCAGCTTCAGGATTAATCATATTTATTATTTTTTGAGCAAGATCTCCGATAGATATTTCTGTTTGTGTCGCGATATTCAACTCCTCTCCAACTGTTTTATTTGACTTAGCTATTTCGGTAAATCCCTCAGCAACATCTTTCACAAAAACAAAATCCCTCGTTGGATGTAATGCCCCAAGGCGTATCCTTTTCTTATCAGATAAAAGCTGAGTAATGATCGTAGGAATAACCGCTCGCGCAGACTGCCTTGGGCCATAGGTATTAAAAGGCCTGACTATTACTACAGGTAAACCAAAACTTCTATAGAATGATTCTGCGATTGAATCTGCCCCTATCTTTGTTGCCGAATAAGGAGACTGACCCTGTTTAGGGTGCTTTTCATCTATAGGCACATATTTAGCAGTTCCATAGACTTCAGAAGTTGAAGTAACAAGAACTTTTTTAACATTTGAAAGCCTAGCGGCTTGTAAAACGTTAAGCGTACCTTTTATATTGGTATCAACATAACTTTCCGGCGCATCATAGCTAAATGGAATGCCGATTAAGGCTCCTAAGTGAAATACAATATCCGCTCCTTCAACGGCCTGCTTAACCCTATTAGAATCTCTTATATCTCCCATAAAAACCTTTATTTTTCTTAACTTTTCCTTAGAAAAACTATCCAACCATCCCCATGAATTAAAGGAATTGTAGTAAACGAAAGCTCTGACCTCGCAATTTTCCTGTAAGAGCCTCTCAACCAAATGGCTTCCGATAAATCCGTCAGCACCAGTAACAACTATTTTCTTTTTCTTCAAATCCATTACTATTTCCTTAATTTGCAACTGACGTTAATGCGTATAGATTATCCCTTAATCTGGCTAAATCATTATTGTCAGCAAAAGCATCATACTTTCTAATCTCTTCTTCATTAATTTGTTCTAATCGCTTATTTTACCTCTTGATTTCCAATAAGAGAGTCTACTAATTGCACTATGTTTTCCTTCGTGTTTTTTTTATATACATAATGATTATAAAAAGTTTGGTCTCTTTTTTCTACCAACTTACCTTTTAGAAAAAAATCCAAATTTTTGATAATTTCATTAATATCTTCCGAATAATGAACTCTTTTCTTGAGTTTCTCCAGCGCCTGCTTCTCAAAAGGACACAAATAATTATTCATTAAAAAAATCTCAATGTCTAAACCTAAAAGTTCAAATAGAGAGGTAGAAGGAATTTCAATCAATGCACCTCTTGGATTGTATTTCTCTAAAAATTCTGTCAGATACATATTGTATACAACTTTTAAATTCTTTAGCCGTCTAATAACCGGGAATAAAGAACAATTTTTAAAATCTGAGAAAGGAATTGGTTTTATGTAAATATTGAAGTCTTTCAAAGAATTTAAATATTCAAAGAGAACAAGTTGCCTTTTTGCTATAGCAGCACTTCTTAGTTTTGCTCCAGCTCCAAATATTAAAGAATTCATAGTTATCGGAAACACTATGTCAATTTTCTTTTTTGATTTATTTCTTTTTTTTGGCAAATTCTTCTTTCCTAAAGGTATAATTTCGCAATTCAACTTACTCTCCGGATATAACCTGTTTAAATCTTCTTTGGTAAAACCGTAACTTATAAAGTAATCACAACGATTAAAGTCAGAATCGAAATGTAAAGGCTGAAATGAATCTCCGTAAATTGAACCGTGCTGGGCCCCGATAATTTTTATATTTTTACTCTTTAAGTATTCAAAAATCAATGCTCGCAATCTATGCATAGGGGAATTACCCCATATACCCAGTGAAATTGGATAATTTTCGCTGATTTTTCTTAACAAATTAATTCCCTTCATCCATCCGGCTATATTTTTAGTAAAATCATCTTTAATGTCTCGTAAAAAAATCTTTACGAATGGATTATCCTTTTCTTTAATGAAATTGAAATTCTGAAAATCAATATTTAAATTATTGATTGAGTTATCTAATCGAAATCCGGAAGGATTTTTATTCTTATGGTGCCAGTGCAAAATATTATATTTACTTAAACTCTTTTTTAGAAAATCTAAATCATACAAAGGTTCACACACTAATATAGTTTTTTTATTCATGGAAAGCTTTCGATACCGAACATTATTAAATATAGCATTCGACATTCTTTTAACCATAAAAAAAGGTTTTTGCTTAATTCTCTTTATTGTATCCAACAATCTTACTATCTTAGGATAATTCAACCTACGACGAGAGAGTAATCGCAAAGCTTGATGGTTTAAGTCGGGAAAGAAAAACGAAAGTAAATAATCCATATCTGAATTAACGTCAAAAAAATCAGTAAATTGAATGTTATAAAAAGAAATTTTATTCAATTTATAAATCTCTATTATCCGCTTAATCTGTTCCTTAAGCCGGACATATTGAACGAAATGGTATTTGCCTAAATAAGAATAAAGCGGCACAAAATATCTCATTTTTAAGCCTAACTGTCTATTTATAGAAGGTGCTAATTCTGAATCCAATGCTTCTAATGTCTGTCCTACCAGTTCAGAAGACATATTTATATAATTTATTACCTCTTGATTTGTTAAAAAATTATCCAAGCATTGACATTCGATACTATAATATTCTCTTAAGTAGCTACTCACATTAGGATGTGTTGAGAAAAGTAGTGAATCGTGGTACATTTTATTTCTTATACAGTCTTTGATGTCCGATAAGCTGTGGAGAATTATTGCCTTCTTCATTCTAATTATTTTTGAACCTCACTCTTTTTTGATGCCACGATAATAACCAGTTTTTATCAAAGAAGCCTTCTTTAACTTGAGTCCAAGCTTCTCATTGCACTGATTCATAGCCATTAATACAGTATCGCTAAATTCTTTATCAGACATCTTTGTCATATTTAGCTGTAGGTCCTGTCTATCTCCTATAGCCAGAAGATATTCCTCTTCATCGTTGATAAATTGATGTTGGATAGCATAATCATACATAGGCGTGGCAGGTTGCGGCAACAAATACCCAACGCTGGGGTAAATACTGTTCTCAATACAAAAATCTATAGTCCGCCTTATAGTCTCCCTTGTCTCAATAGGATAACCAAAAACTAAACTAGTCCAAGTAACAAGCCCGGCTTTAGCTAAGATTCGACACTGTTTAGAAAAATCATTAGGGTTAACCTTTTTATTCATCATTTTTAGAATTTCTGAATCAACATTCTCTAACGAATATCCTAAACCAATACAGCCTGCTGCTTTAAACTGCTTTGCTAACTCAATATCAGACTCTTCTTGAAAAAGACCAGAACGACAATTTGCTTGCCAAAAAATGCCTACATCCTCTTGTAACAAACACTTCACTATTTCCTGAGCATGGTTTTTAGAAATTATTGTTAAATCATCATGGAATATAAAATAATTAAGGTTGTATTTCTCTTTTAGCCTTTTAATCTCTTGAACCAAGACTCTGGGAGAGATGTATCTATACTTTACGTCCCTGAAAACATGGTAACAAAATGTACACTTAAAAGGGCATCCTCTTGCAGTACTAATCGTAAATGCTCTTATTTTCTCTCGGGGAAGTGGTAAGGGTTCTCTTACTGCGTACTTCGAACAAGATTCTATATATTTCTCTATTTCAAACAATTCCCAATCGGGAAAAGGAATTATATCGATATCTTCTATTAGTTCCCGAGGTGAATTTTTTATAATTTTTCCGTCAACTTTATAACATATTCCTTTAACGCTTTTTAGGCTGCTTGAAAACCGCAAAGCATCCAGAATCTCGGTTATTGCAATATCTCCTTCACCCATAACAGCTATATCTACCTTTGTTTTTGTTAACAGAAGATCGGGTATAGATGAAGCTACAGAATTTCCAACTATAATTTTTGCCTTTGGGTTAACTTCTTTAATCAGATAAGCAAGTCGCTTTATATATTTGTAGCCTGTTACAATACACCCCATACAAATAATATCGAACTTATTATCTAAAAGATACCGCCTAATATATTTTTCTGAATAACGATTAACATCTAGATCTAAGACTCTAAAGCCATACCCATGTCTTTTTATCGCACTGGCAACATAAGCAAGTCCCAGCGGAATATATCTCACTTTTGATTCTGGCCTTATTGAAACATTTATTACTAAAATCTTCATTGTAGCTCTCCAACCAAATGCAACCTCCCACCTAAATAGTTTCTATAGATTAATTCCGGCGTAATAAATTCTAACCTATCTGGATCTTCTCCAAAATTAGGTTCTTTGAAGCTCAAATAATTCTTTATTGTTCCCATTTGGGTAATAATTGTATCGGAATCTTTAACCTTAAAACCCGCTTTCTCTAAAAGCATCGACAGTGTTCTTAAATTAAAAAACTGAATGTGCGTGTGCCCACCAAAAGTAGCAGCGTTTTTGTGCATTAATCTATTTACTAAAGCATCTATGTTCGGGGTTGCAATATAGATAAGACCTGATTTCTTCAATACTTTCTTCGCTTCTAACAACACCTCTAAAGGATTCCTCATGTGTTCAAGAACCTGCAATAAAAATACGCAGTCAAACTCTCTTCCAAGATCGTGTTTTAAGGGAAAAAAAACTCCTCTATATTCGATCCCTTTATCTTCCAATGACTTGTGATGTCTTGTATTGGGCTCTATAGCAAAAGCATAATATCCTTTCTTTTTAGCCTCATCCAGTAAAATTCCTGTACCGCACCCTATATCACAAACACTAATTTTATTTTCGCTCTTAAAGTAAGGTCGCAAAATATCCAAGATATACCTTGCCTCAAGAGTCTGCATTTTAACTTGATACCTGCTCTTAAGAACATCCACATAGGAAACTTCACTGCGGCATAATTTCATAGATTCGGCTTCATTCAAAATAGGATTCACGTATGTAAGCCCACATACATTGCACTTCAAATGCGGAAAGCCACACTTTACAAATAGAGTGTGAAAATTGCTTGTTCCACACAAGGGACAATTTCGCTCCTCAGCAAATTTATCATATATTAAGTTTGTTTGAGAATTGAGCCATTGGCTATCGTGTTTTTCCCTATATCCCAAATGCTGATCCTGTTTGGTTAATAAATTAAATTTGCGTGTGCCATATACAAGGCTTGTGTCAAACTCATTTTTTCTTCTCACTCTTTCCTTAAAATTCATAATTTCTCTCTTAACTTAAAGCTGGTGCCCTTCCGAAGAAGAGCACATAGCCCCTATCTTGTACCCACGCATTTTTCTTGCAATTTCTAAATTCATATGTGAGTTTATAAAAAAACACTCTTCTTTTGACACTATGAAATTAACAACTTTGGAACCGGTTAAAGAACCTGTTTTAAAATTAATACTTTTTGTAGTAAGAGATGTGTTTGACTCCCGGTAAATTGCATCAAAATCAGTTGAAATCCCTTTATGTGGATTTATCGCTAATAAGCCATGAGGTGTTCGCTCATATAAAGGGTCTCTTATTTCTTCCACGCCGAACGCACAATCACATTTATTCATAACCATCGTAGAAATTGCCTCTTCCAAAGTCTCAGTAATAACGAACGGTGTTTGTATATACGAAACAATGGTGATTCCTCTATACTCTGGATCCAATTTTTCGGTAATTTTCTCAATCGTTGAAACAAGCTTTTTCGAACGTATCGTATCCTCCTTTTTGCGTTCAACATATAAAAGTCGCTGGTCATCAAACATGCCGATAACATTATTTACTTCGGGGCTATCGGAAGTTACAACAATATAATCAAGGATTTTTGAATTTATACATTTCTCGATATTCATCTGCAAAAGGCTCTTGCCATCTATTTCTTGTTTCCACAAATCAATAGTGAAATCAAAATTCCTTCGGCAAGGTATTACAGCAATTATTGGCCGATATTGACACAATTGATCAATAATACTATCCATCTTAATTCTTCTACGTGCTGCAAGTATATGTTGAGAGTTATTGGTTAAATTGTTTTGATGTCTACGATAATAAAAAAGCGGCAAATTGATATTTATGCATTTGTGCTTGTTTACTACTTTACTCCAAACATCAAAACCGTCTTGGACGCCGAGATCTTCACGGTATCCTCCTATTTTCTCCAACACCTGTTTACGCATCAATGTACAGGCACCGTTAGCTGGCAGATCAAAAATGTGGTTTTTATCGGCCATTTTATGCCTTCTGGTTTCAGCGTATATCTCTCCAAACTCATCAAACAAATAATAATCCGGAAAAACAATTGCTACATCACTATGTTTGTCTAAATAATTACCCAACACAAGAAGAATATTCTCATTAAAAATATCGTCGCCATCTAAGCGAATCAAATACTGTCCTCTAGCTTCTTTAAGGGCGAGATTACAGACAGAGGGCAATCCGATACCATCAGTATGAAAAAGCCTTATTCTCTCATCACCTTTATAAAGATTCATTATTTCTGCTGTATCGTCACTTGAGCCATCATTGATAATCAAAAGTTCCCAATCATCAGCTGTCTGAGACAATACGCTTTCGATAGCATCACTTAGATAATTACCATAATTGTGCGAAATAATATAGACCGTTATTTTAATCGTTTCCATATTTAATAAGCTCCTTTAAGTCTTGACGAAAGCTATGCAGGGCTTTAAGCTCCTCGGGTATCATACTCGCCGAGTGATCTGGCCCGTACATACCCTTATCTAATGTAAAATGTTTTTCAACAATCCTCGCTCCCCTTGCCAAAGCACATATGGCAGCTGATATTCCAAGAGTGTGATCACTTAATCCCGAATAAACATTGAAATCTATATCGGCGAGTTTCATCTCTGAAAGCAAAGCGGGGTATTTCGAAATACAATAGAGAAAATCAACTGGAGCAGAAGTCTTAAGTTTGGGAAACTTTTTTCCTTGCCATATGCCCAAAGAAACTAACAAGGGCTTACCCGTACGGCAAAGCTGCTCAATCAACTCCTGATCGTAGATAGAACGCGATGCTATCTTGTAGCGCTTCACTCCTATCTCTTTTAGCCACTCAATGCGTTCTAGATCAAAAACAGAAGCAAGAAACTCAATGCCGGATTTCTTACATTCTTCGGCAAGTTTATACACTTGGCCTTTTGACAATTCAGTCTGACAATTATATTTAAACCAAGGGTTATTTTTCTTGGGAAAAAGTTTACGGGCATCGTACAACTGAAACTTAACTGCATCGGCTCCACTATCTTTTGCACTATGTATCATACGAATAGCAAGGTTCATGTCCCCATTATGATTTTGTCCTAACTCAGCAATTATTTCCATATCAATTAAACTTTTCCAACCATCTATTTAACATCACAAAAGTAAAAATAGTATGGCCATTAAGCCTTATCCCGTCGAAAAGCATATCTTTTGCCACCTTAAAGCTTTTACCGTGAATTATTCCATTTTTATATAAAGCTGACGATTTTGAAAATGACTCGTCTACCAAAAATGACCATTCATCTTTTAACCAATGGTCTATAGGAACATTGAAGCCATGTTTAGGCCTATTTACAATTTCAGGAGGCAAAACATCTTCAAATGCTTTTCTAAGAACCCATTTTAGGCTATTATTTCTTACTAAGTGCGAATATTTAAGTTTATCTGTATGTGAAAGAACTATTGGTGCAACAAAAGGCGAACGTCCCTCAACAGAATAAGCCATAGTCATCCTGTCAACTTTTCGTAACATCTCATTGGGTAAATAGAATGCCCTATCTTGTTTTATGTAATCTTCGCTCTCCCACTCAACTGATGGATTAAACTCATTAAAAAATCTTAAAGATGGCTTAATATTTCTAAAGATATCCTGAGACAACAAACTGGCCTTTTCATTTTCAGAAGCGTAATAATGCCAGGCCCAGGCTCTTTTCTGAGCACTATAACCGCTAAGTACATCTAAACGTTTTTTAATGTCCATACCGAAATTCTGAAAAGAAATATCGCGATTGCTATAATCGTAATCAGTACCTGCTAATTTTTTTGGCAATAAATGATGATACCAAGAGTAACCGCCAAAATTCTCATCAGCGCCATCGCCAGACAGTAATACTTTGATTCCTGCCTCTTTAGCTGTTTTAGCCACGGCCAGAAGTCCTAACCCGGAAGAAACAGCAAAAGGTTGGTCAGCATATTCACAAAAAATATCCAGAAGATTTAAAAAAATATCGGCACTAACCCTAATTGTATAATGCTGTGTGCCTAATTTTTTTGCATAAAGTTCAGCATAAGAAGACTCATCAACGAAACCATGGTAAGGATCAGAAAGACTGTCAAAACCAACAGTAAAAGTGCTTAGATTACTGCAATTCTTAGCTGCCAAAGTACTTACTATAGAGCTATCTAAGCCACTGCTTAAAAAACACCCGACCGGAACATCAGAAAGCAGTCTGCTCTTTACCGCCTCCTCTACCACTCTACGAGTTTCTTCAATCACACCCGAATCAGAAAGATCAATTTTATCTTTGTTAAAAGTATTACTGTATGGCTTAATCTTAATTCCATTTTTATCAGCAATAAGAATATGGCCGGGAAGCAAAGCTTTGACTGATTGATAAATCGTATCCGGTTCGGGAATCCAAAGAAAAGTAGGATAATCCCAAATCGCCTGATAATTCAAAGTCGAGTCTAACCCTGGGAAACATTTAATACTTTTTATTTCTGAAGCAAATACCAGCTCATTATAGGAAAGCTTACCATAATATAGCGGTTTCTCACCTGGCAAATCCCTAGCAAGAATCAACTTTTCTTCATTTTTAATCCATAAGGCTACAGCAAACATCCCATCGAGCTTTTTAAACAAATCCTCTCCGTATTCATCATATAAATGGCAAATCACTTCTCCATCTGAATGCGTTCGAAATTTATAACCTTTAGACTCAAGGCTTCTACGCAGCGAGGGTGAATTATAAATTTCACCGTTATACATTAACACAACTGATTTATCACGATTATACAGTGGCTGGTCCCCGGTTTTTAAATCATTTATTATTAACCTTCTCATACCTACAGCATACCCTTGAGAATTATAGAAGCCTTCCGAGTCAGGCCCACGGTGATAAAGACGTTCTACCATCCTCCCTAAAACACTCTTATCAACTAAATTATTCGTTTTATACCCTGCTATACCACACATAACGATAAGATACTTTTAATTATTTTTCCAAAATATAACGCAGCTCACCAT
>CAZHVO010000035.1:0-9530 GCA_964536195.1 uncultured Planctomycetia bacterium | reverse complement strand
CGGGAGGTGGCGCAGCTCGGATTAGCGCACTTGCATGGGGTGCAAGGGGCCGTGGGTTCGAATCCCACTCTCCCGACCATTGTGGTGAATCGAGAGGTTTGGTTACGAAGAAGAGGAGAAGGTATTTATCGTAGGTGTTTTTGGATGCAATATGCGGTTTTAAGATTTGCCTACACAGCTCCGCTTTCGGCGGAGATTGCATACAAATCCCACTCTCCCGACCAAGTTAGTAAAAAGGGGGCAAAATGACAGATTATAAGGGCCCAGAAAGGAGAGAACACGAAAGAATAAGCGTTAATTTTGTGATTAACTATCGGATACAAGAGTTACCGGATAGTTATGATCTTTCCCAAACTAAAGACGTTAGTCAGGGTGGGGTACTTCTTACTACTAATAAGGCATTTGAGAAAGGTACTTATCTGACCATGAATTTGAGAATTCCTTTTGTTTCCCAAAAGATAGAACTCAAAGGAAAGGTTATTGGTTCTCGGGAAATAGTTCGGGATTTAGTTTATGAGACCAGAGTTAGTTTTATAGGCTTGGATAAGAAGTTTTTTGAGAAATTAGGCAAATTTATTAAGGAAAGTTTAAGATGAAAATTAAAAAAATAGGAATAATCGGTTTAGGGCACGTTGGAGAGTCTGTAGCAAGGTCTTTGAAGAGGTACTCTGCTTTAATCAGTAGGCGGGTGCCTTTGCGTATAGTGATAAAGAAGGTCTGCGACAAAGATAAGGCTAAGAGAAAAGTTGCTAAGAAGTTAGGTCTTTCATTTTCCTCAAATCCTCAGGAATTAATCAATGATCCTCAGATAGATATTATCGTGGAGTTAATGGGAGGGATTAAACCTGCAGGTACTTTCATTGAGGATGCCTTAAGAAAAGGCAAAGATGTTGTAACTGCCAATAAGGCTCTCTTGGCATCTTCTGGTAAGCAAATTTTCTCCTTAGCTAAGCGAAAAAACAGAAGTATTGGTTTTGAAGCTTCTGTTTGCGGAGCTATCCCTCTTGTAAAGAGTATTTCCCAAGGTTTAATAAGCTGCGAAGTAAAGAAGATATACGGAATACTTAACGGAACAACTAATTATATTCTTTATAAGATGGCTAAGGAAAATATTGATTTTAGGCAAGCTCTTAGTCAAGCTCAGGATAATGGATTGGCTGAGAAAAGCCCGCGCCTAGATGTCGAAGGCAAAGATACCCTTCATAAGCTATGTATTCTAAGTTATCTTTGCTATGGAGTATGGCCGTCATCAGATAAGGTCTATACTGAGGGGATATCCAAGGTATCTCTTTTGGATATTCTCTACGCCCAAGAGTTAAATTACCGGATAAAACTATTAGCTATAGCTAAGAAAGAGAATAATTCTTTAGATTTACGCGTACATCCTACACTGGTATCTATGGAACATCCGCTTTCGCATGTTTCTTTAGCTTATAATGCTGTTTATCTTGATACTCAACCAGCCGGTGAACTTCTCTTTCGTGGAGAAGGAGCTGGAGGAGTACCCACTTCATCTGCGGTTATATCTGATATTGTCAGTATCTCTTCTGGCAAAGGTATGGCTATCAGAGGAGAAGAGAAAGTTGCTATTCAAAATATAAAAGATGTCAGGGCTCGTTACTACATAAGATTTATGGCTCAAGATTGTCCCGGTGTGTTAGCAAGGATTTCTAAAATACTTGCTTCTTTGAATATTAGTATTGCCTCAGTAACTCAAAAAGAGAGGAATAGAGGAAGGATTGTGCCAATTATTATGCTTACTCATGAAGCCAGAGAAGATAGTGTTAGAAAAGCTTTGGCTGAAATTGATAGCCTAAAGGAAATCAAAGGTCCTTCTCAGAGGATAAGAATAGAGGATTTATGAGAGCTTACAATGGGATTATAGCCCGTTATGGAAGATATCTGCCAGTAACAAAGAAGACTCCTCTGATAACTCTTCAGGAGGGAGATACTCCTTTAATACACGCTAAGAAGATCTCAGCTATCTTAGGTAGTAATTTTAAGGTATATCTTAAATACGAAGGCATCAATCCTACTGGTTCTTTTAAGGACCGGGGGATGACTATGGCTATTTCTAAAGCCAAGGAAGAGGGGGCTCGGGCTGTAATTTGTGCTTCAACTGGAAATACTTCAGCTTCAGCTGCTGCTTATTCAGCTCAAGCAAACTTAAAGTGTATTGTAGTAATACCTGAGGGAGCAATTGCCTTAGGAAAGTTAGCTCAGGCTCTTATTCATAATGCTAAGGTAGTAGCAGTAAAGGGAAACTTTGATGATGCTTTTAGGGTAGTTAGAGAAATTGCTTCGGATTATCCGGTAAGGTTAGTAAATTCTATAAATCCTCATCGTATTGAAGGCCAGAAGACAGCTTCCTTTGAGATCTGTGATTTTCTTGGTTTCGCTCCTGACTTTCATTGTTTGCCAGTAGGTAATGCCGGTAATATAACTGCTTATTGGAAGGGTTATAAAGAGTACTACTCTTACAAAAAGATAAAACAGTTGCCACGGATGTGTGGTTTTCAGGCCAAGGGTTCAGCTCCGATTGTAAAGGGCCATCCAATAAGTAAACCTAAAACAATTGCTACTGCTATTAAGATTGGGAATCCGGCAAGCTGGAAACAAGCTGTAGCCGCCCGTAAGGAATCTAAGGGATTAATTGATGCAGTAAGTGATAGTCAGATACTCTCGGCCTATAAGTTTTTAGCCGGAGAAGAAGGGGTTTTTGTTGAACCGGCTTCAGCAGCTTCGGTGGCTGGATTATTTATGCTAAATAAAAGAGGATTCTTTAATAAATTTAAGAATAGAAAGAAAAAGGTAATTATTGCCTGCACTCTTACTGGACACGGCCTTAAAGACCCTAATATTGCTATTATGAGCATAAAACGCCCTCCCGTTGTCAAACCTGACGTTAAGACAGTATTAAAAATATCAAGAATTTAATAAAATGCGTGGTTTCCAAGAGAAAGTTTCTCATATTTTAGAGGAAATAATAAAGAAGGATTATGGTTTTTCCTTAGAGCATCCTTTATGGGAATTGCCTCAGAGGCAGGAGTTCGGAGATTTATCTTCGATGGTAGCTTTAAAGCTTGCTTCGCATCTTAAAAAGGACCCTTTGGAAATTGCTGCCCAGATAAAAATCTCATTAGAGAAAGCACTCTCTAAGGATGTAGATAGGATAGAAATCTTGAGGCCCGGTTTTATAAATATATTTATTTCTCCAAAGGTTCTGATACATTCCTTAAACAAAGTCCTCAAAGATAAGGATAAGTTTTTCCGTAGTCAGATCAAGAGAAAAGTACTGATTGAATTCTTAAGTGCAAATCCTACTGGTCCGCTCTCAGTAGCTCACGGCCGTCAAGCAGTGGTTGGCGATGCGATTGCTAATGTATTAGATTTCTTTGGGAATGACGTTGAAAGAGAGTATTACTTAAACGATGAAGGTCGCCAAATTGAGCTTCTAGTTGATTCTGTTATAGTAAGGATTAAAGAAAATAGAGGCGAAGAGGTTTCCTTCCCTGAAAATGGCTACAGAGGCGAATATGTTACTGCATCTGCGGCCAATATATCCATTATTAAATTAGAATCGGATCGTAATAGCTTAAGGAAAGCGATCATTAAAGAGATGACCGATCTTATCAAAAAGGATCTTCATGCCTTAGGCATAAAATTTGATAATTGGTTTAGCCAGAAAAAGCTCATTAAAGGCAAGAAAGTCGACAGCGCTATTGATACCTTGAAGAAAAAAGGCCTGATTTATGAAAAAGATGGTGCCTTGTGGTTTTCTTCGACTAAATTCGGTGATGATAAAGATAGGGTTATTAAGAAGGCTGACGGAGAGCTTACCTATTTTGCTTCAGATATTGCTTATCATAAAGATAAAATTGATCGTAAGTTTAATAAGCTGATAAATTTATGGGGACCTGATCATCACGGCTATATAAAGAGAGTAAAATCAGCTATAGGAGCCCTAAAACATGATCAGGATATCTTAAAGATAATTATAATCCAATTAGTAACATTAAAAACCAAAGAGCGGATGTCCAAGAGAGCCGGAACAATGATTCCACTCGCGGATTTAATTAAAGATGTTGGGCCTGATGCTGCAAGATTCTACTATCTTACCCGCAGAAACTCTTCACACCTTGAATTTGATATTGATCTTGCTAAAGAAACTTCTTTTAATAACCCTTTGTATTATATCCAGTATGTTTGTGCCCGTATTGAAAGTATCTTTAGGAAGGCTAAGAAAGTCTCGGCCAAGGGTAACTTTAGTAAGTTTTTAAAGGACCCTGAAGAGTTGGTGCTTCTTCGGGCATTGCTACAGTTTTCATATTGTCTTGAAAAAGCTTATTATTCACAAGAGCCGGTTTTTATCATTGAGTTTTTAAAGAATTTAGCCGCTAGTTTTCATAAGTTTTATGAAAAACAAAGAGTATTGGATGATGATAAAAGAATATCCCAAGCAAGAATAAACTTGGTTAGCGCTGTAAGAATAGTTTTCCATTGTGGTCTCTCTCTCCTAGGTATTAAGCCAGTTGAGAGAATGTAATTAACCTACCCTTTTTTAAAAATGAGAAGACGTTTGTGGAAGGTAAAAGAATTAAACCCTAAGGCTAAGGAGTTGGCTAAAGCCTATGGCATATCTACTTTTTTGGTCCAGGTTTTTCTTAATCGCGGGATAGGAGAGGAAGATTTCAAGAGCGTTCTTGATTCTAAATCGGCTAGTCTTCATTGTCCGCATCTACTTCCTGATATTGAAAAGGCCGTAGCCAGAATTAAGCAAGCTGTCGAGAAAGAAGAGAAGGTGCTTGTTTTTGGCGACTACGATGTTGACGGAATTACTTCTTTAGCTATCTTTTATGAGTTCTCAAAAGAATTTCCCAAGGTATTTTCTTTTTATATTCCTCATCGGATAAAAGAGGGCTATGGTTTAAACAAAGAAGCTATTGCCAAAGCAAAGAAAAAGAAGGTAAGCTTAATCATTACCTTTGATTGTGGTACTGGGGCAGTAGAGGAGATAGCATTAGCAAAGTCGCTTGAGATAGACGTTATTGTTGTTGATCACCACTTAATAGGGGATGAATCAATTAAGCCATTTGCTTTTATTAATCCCAAGAGAGAAGACTCAAAGTATCCTTTTAAAGACCTAAGTGCCGGAGCTTTATCTTTTAAGCTATTGCAGGTTTTAACAGATTCTTTATCTGAGCAGGCGTTAGATTTAGTTGCTTTGTCTTTAGTCTGCGATGTTGTTCCTCTAAGGGGTGAGAATAGGGTATTGTTAAGGGGAGCCCTAAAGGCAATTAGACAAAGCCCGCGGCCAGCCATAAAGGCTCTTTGTAAGGCTGGCAGCGTAAAGCAGGAGAATATAGATACCTTTCATATTGGTTATATTCTTGGTCCAAGGATTAATGCTTCAGGCCGGGTTGCCCATGCCCAAGAGTCTTTAGAGTTATTTTTAGCGGAAGACGAGAGTAAAGTTTATGATCTAGCTTCTAAGCTAAGTGAATATAATAAGCTACGTCAGTCTATAGGAGCGCAGGTTTTAAAAGAAGCTGAACAAAGCATCAGGGATAATGGTGGTAATGAGCATGCAATTGTTGTTTCCGGAGAGGATTGGCATCCTGGAGTATTAGGTATTGTAGCTTCCCGCTTAGCTGATAAATATTACCGGCCTTCTTTTGTATTTTCCTTTAATGAAGATTCCGGAAAAGGCTCTGCTCGTTCTATTGACAGTGTACACTTAATGGAGATGTTAGATAAGTGTGCTGATTCTTTACTTGTCTATGGCGGCCATAGCAAGGCAGCCGGAGTAGAGATTAAAAGAGAGGAGTTAGAGAATTTCAGGGAAAAGATAAATGCTTCAATAAAAGAGGATTTATGCCCTCAGGATTTTATTCCTGCTATTGATGTAGACGTTCTCCTAGATTTTAATAATATAGATATGGGGCTTGTTGAAGGCATAGAGAAGTTAAAGCCTTACGGAGAAGGTAACTCTAAGCCGCTTTTCGCTGCTTATAATATCTCTAAAAAGGGTAGCCCTAAGAAGATTAATTCCTTTTATTCCTTATGGCTTGAAGATGGTGGGAGAACTTTCGAAGCTATTTGTTATGATAAGGATATTTTAGAGATTATCGACTATGCCGATAGCTTTGACATAGTATTCTCCCTTCAGGTTAACTACTACCACAATACTCCTAAATTAATTATTAGAGACTGTAGGCTTTCTGGGGGGAAGAGCTAGTTTACCGCTTTTTATACACTTTGCACAGACAAGAACCTTTTTTATCTTACCGTCTACAACAATCCTTTTCGATTGAAGATTAGGAAAGAATTTTCTCTTGGTTATCCCGGTAGTTTTTAAGCCTACGCCGCCTTTTTTCTTGGGTAGACCCCTTCGGGTAACACTATTGCCAGTCATTGCCTTTTTTCTACAAATTTCACATTTTCTGCTCATAGGTAATCTAATATACTCAAAAAAAGAATATTGTCAAGAAAAACCTAAAAAAGTAGGGTTTTCTTGATCCTGAGGCCGATAGGCCGAAGGATCTTATCGGCCTTATATCTTCTGGCGTAGTTGCTTCTCGGCATCTATAACGTCACGGTTTACTTTTTTTAAACAATTTGAGATTCTCGCTCTTAAAGAGTCGGTTATAGCATTAGATGTGCTTATTTCTCGCAATACCTGGATAGCCATTCTAAAGTATCTTACGATTTCACCCTCATCTATAGTGCAGACTTGGCTTATTTTTGAAAAACTGGCTCCGGCAAACCACATCCGACAGAATCCGCTTAGATAAAAGAAGAATTTTTTGCTTAGAGGGTAAATACGAAACTTCCTTTCCTGTTTATGTATATCTCTTATAAAGTTATCTATTCTGCGCCTTAGGGCTTTTGTCTTTTTGGTTAACTTAGGTTTTTTATCCCCTTTTCTTGGCTCATAAACTAAGGCAGTTACGAATACGAATAAATCTTCTTGGTCAAGACTGTTTAAGAATCCAGCTTCAAACAGTTCTCCAATAGCTAGCTCAAAGCTATAAACTTTAGCAGCTAGTTCTGCTTTTTGGGTTATTTCGGTTCCTTTTATATAACCAAGGCTTTTAAGTAAAGATATCTTTCTTTTCAGGAGGCTTAAGACTTCTTTCTTCTTCCAGGCCTTGTCTTGGTAGCAATGAAAAGATTTGGGGTAGATATCATAAATTTTATCGGCCATTATTTTGTAGAGATTTAGGATAGTAGCATAACAAGAGTTAAGTTGGCTCTGAATAGGTTCATATCTGCCGTAGATTATCTTCTCCAAAGAAGATATATCTATATGAGAAGGGTTTATTCGGGACAATACAAAACCTTCTTCATCAATTCCTCGTCGTCCGGCACGCCCAGCCATCTGATAGAAATCCCGAGTCTTTAAAAATCCGTGATATCTTCCATAGAATTTACTGAGAGAGTTAAAGATAACTGTTTTTGCAGGCATATTTATCCCTAGGGCAAAAGTCTCAGTAGTAAAAATTAGCTTTATTAAGCCGGTGGTAAAGAGCCTTTCGATAATTTCTTTTAGAGTAGGTAGGAGCCCGGCATGGTGGTAAGCGATACCCCTTTTGATAAGGGGGCCGAGAAAATTTATATGAGCCGAGGAGGTGATATTAAACTTATCTAATAAGCCGTCGAACATTTCTGTTATTCTCTTTTTCTCATCACTATTAAGAAAGTCAAATTGTCCGGTTTCTTGGGCTAACTCTTCGCATCTTCGCCGGGAGAAAGAAAAGTATACACAAGGGTAACCATTAAGGTTATTTATGCCTTTTAAGAGGTTTTTAGTCTTATTCGGTTTAGAGAGTATATATTTTTCCTGATAAGTTGGTCTTTCTAAGGTTCTACGTAGAAGGTTAGATTCTTTTAACTTTGAAAAATCATAAAATATCTCATTATTGGATTGGAAGAAGAAGTGCAGAGGAACCGGCCGCACACCTTCTACTATTGATTTTAAGGGGAAACTGTGGATTTTTCGCAGCCATCCTACAAATTGGTCAATATTAGGAATAGTTGCGCTTAAGGCCAATATTTTCATCTGTTTAGGCAAGAGTATTATTGCTTCTTCCCAGACAGTGCCTCTTTCAATGTCATCGAGGTAGTGAATCTCATCAAAGATTATCCACTCTCGATGGGTGAACTCTTCAGGATTTACTAGAATAGCATTACGGAAGATCTCAGTGGTCATGATTAAGATTGGAGCATTTCTGTTTATGCTTACATCTCCGGTAAGAATGCCGGTTTTTTCAGGGTATTTTTTAGAGAAGTCTCGGAATTTCTGATTACTCAGGGCTTTTATTGGAGCAGTATAGATTACGCCCTTATTATTTTTTATGCAGTCTTCAATTATATATTCAGCAATTAGGGTTTTTCCTGCTCCGGTAGGCGCACTTACAATTATTGAGTGGTCTTTTCGGCTAGCATTAATCGCTTCTTCTTGGAATTTATCTAACTTGAAGTTATTCATTATTTAAGAGTTGAATTTGCCTTTTTGAAGTGTTTTCGAATTCCTACATAAAATTTTCAGCAATTTTCCTTTTGCGGTTAAGACAGGGTAAATTTGTCTGGTAATATATAAATTTGAGCAACCTTATAGATGTTTTTTTCGCATACTTTAATTTCCATATAGTTTTTCTTCCACTTTTAGAATTTTTTCCTTCCAAGGTATTTATAGTTCCTTTAATATTAAAACATTCTTCTATTTTTCTGGAGACCCATCTAACATGATGAATACTACCAGATAAAAAATTCACATAAAGTCTTTTATAAATATATTTAGGGTTTTTAAAAGTATTATATTTATCTATATAGGTAACTATCGATCCGTCTCCGTCTAAATGACCTCTCAAGAAATCGCCTAAGAACTTATTAGGTATTTTAATATCTTTTAGTAAAAAGGTTTTTCGAGGCATTAAGCCGATCGAAACCAGCCAGTTGTAAAAAGAGACATTTCCAAATTGGATTCTATAGCATTGTTTCTTTGTATAGCTTCCCTTAGGATTTTTTGTAATTCTGTTTTTTAAATTAAGACATTTACGAAAAGCGTGTAAGAGTTGTTTATCTGATGAAGTAATGCTAATGTGTCTTTTGTCGGGAGATAAATTGCCATTGGTTACTATAAGCCCAATTGAATAGGCTAATTCGGATGTCCATTTATAACCATTGTTTTTATTCATTTTAAAACAAAATGCCGGAGGAGGGACTTGAACCCTCACCTCCTTACGGAGACTGGATTTTGAATCCAGATTGTCTGCCAATTCCAACACCCCGGCGAATTCAATAAAATCATAACATTGTTGATTTTCTTTGTCAACCCTTCGATTACACTCAGGGTTGACACTGAGCGAAGCGAATGTGTCAATTGACAATTTAGTTGGTAAATGATAATATTTACTTCTCCCGATGAATAGCGGGAGAAGTAATCCTGAAGGAAGTGAAGGATCTTTAGGTGCTTCGGATTGGGGCCGTAGTTCAGCTGGGAGAACGCTACGCTGGCAGCGTAGAGG
>CAZHVO010000034.1:0-10175 GCA_964536195.1 uncultured Planctomycetia bacterium | reverse complement strand
CGCTGAGGGTCTCTCCTGGGACCGTCGTCCCGATACCAATACTACCAGAGGAATATCCAGGTACTTTTTGTCAAAAGACACTGACTTATATACTCTCTCCTCCTCAGTCCTTGAATCAGTAGAGACCACGGTCAACCCGTCACTTAAGAACTTACTTGATATGTCTATGGCTGAGTTAAGCAAGCCGCCGGGATTATTCCTTACATCGATAATTAAGGCTTTTAAACCCTCCTTTTCTAAAACCTTTAAAGCCTTACTTAAATCTCTAGAGGTACTCTCCCTAAATTCTCCAATCCTGACATAACCAATACCATCCTCTAAAATCGTTGGTTTTTTTATGTCTTTTATTTTTATTATATCCCTTACAATAGTTACATCCTCAACCTTCCTGCTTTTTTCTCTCAAGACCGTTATGGTAACCTCAGTCTTAGGCGCACCGCGTAATTTTTTAACTGCGGCATTTAAGGTAATTTCCTTAGTCAGTTCGCCATCTATCTTGATAATAATATCCCCGGCTTCAATTCCGGCCCGCCAGGCTGGCGTATCTTCTATTGGAGAGATAATTGTAAGAAGACCATTCCTTATGGTAATCTCAATTCCCAAGCCTCCGAATTTTCCTTCGGTCTCTACAAGAAGGTTTTTGTAATCATCAGGTGTTAAGAATTGGCTATAGGCGTCTAAGGAAAGGGCTATCCCTCTCATTGCTCCATAGACTAGATCTTCTGCAGTCTTCTCCTCTACGTATTTCTCCTCAATAATTGCTATGCCTTCAGCAAATATCTCTAGCTCTTGATACAACTCATCCTGGTCTTTGCCAAAAGAAACTCCTACTTGGTACGAGGAGATAACCATTGCTAAAATTATTGTAAAAACAATAGACCTTCTTTTCATTTTTCGATCCTCCTTTTTAGCATTTCTCTTACCACTTGGGGATTAGCTTTACCCTTACTCTTTTTCATTACCTGTCCAACAAGAAACATTACTGCCTGAACCTTGCCTTCTAAATACTCTCCAACCGGCTTAGGATTCTCATTTATGGCCTCTTCAACAAATACACTTAATTGATCTTCCCGGGAAACTTGCCTGAGACCTTCTTTTTCAATAATACTATCTATATCCTGATCAGTAGCAATACTTAAAGAAAGAGCTTTCTTGGCTGATAAATTATTCAGTTTCTTTTCGCAGAAGTATTTTACTACCTGAGCGAACTTTTGTGCAGATATTTTTACTGAGTCAAACCCCTTCTCCAAAGTATTTACCTGTTCCAGAAACGGTCCTAAAAGCCAATTGGATAACTCTCCGGGCTTAGGATAATATTTATTAGCCTGTTCAAAAAAATCAGCTAGCCAGACAGAGCTAAGAATTATATCTACTTCCTTCTGATCAATCTTGTAATCTTTTAAGAATCTCTTCCTCCGCTCTATTGGTAACTCGCCAACTAAAGCTTTTTCTTTTTCAATAAGCTTACTGGAAATAGAAAAATCTAGAAGATCAGGCTCAGGAAAATAACGATAGTCATGAGCCTGCTCTTTTGTGCGCATAACTATTGTTTTTGACTTCTCAACATCCCACAATCTGGTCTCCTGGGTTATTCCCTCACCCTCTTCTATAGCTTTAGCTTGACGTTTAGCTTCAAACTCTAAAGCTACTCTAATTCCTTTAAAACTATTCATATTCTTTAGCTCGACTTTTGTACCTAGTTTAGTATCCCCCTTCTTGCGTAGAGAAATATTAGCATCACAGCGTAACGAGCCCTTCTCCATATCACAATCAGAAGCACCGATGTATTGAAGAATTAGCTTTAGGTAAGTTAAGTAATCAAAGGCCTCTTGGGGACTCCTCATGTCCGGCTCAGAAACAATCTCCAGTAGTGGTGTGCCAGTGCGATTAAAATCTACCCAGGAACAATCATCTTTATGGAGAAGCTTACCGGCATCCTCTTCGAGATGTACCCTATTTATATTTATCTTTTTGCCTGAGGGAAACTCTAAAATCCCAGCCTCTCCTAAAGGCATCTTGTATTGGGAGATCTGATAATCTTTAGGTAAATCAGGATAAAAGTAATTCTTACGTTCAAAATATATAGACTGATTAATCTTACACTCCAAGGCTAAAGAAACTCTTACTGCCAGCTCCAAAGCTCGTTTGTTAAAAACCGGCAGAACTCCCGGATAGCCGCAACAAACCGGACAGATATTACTATTAGGCCGACTGGCAAACTCTGTAGAACAAGAGCAGAAAATCTTTGATTCTGTCTTTAACTGGGTGTGGACCTCTAGGCCAATTACAACTTCAAAATTACTCATCGATAATCTTTGGTATCTCTTTATGAAAATCACTACAACTTTGAAAAGCTGAACCTAACTTTATAAGACTAGACTCGTCAAACTCTTTTCCAATCAGCTGAGCCCCTATTGGTAGCTTTGAAGAAGAGAATCCACAAGGAAAAGATACAGCTGGCAGACCAGCTAGATTCGTAGAAATAGTATAAATGTCTGATAGATACATACTTAAAGGATCGCTAGCCTTCTCACCGATTTTAAAAGCGGTTGTCGGAGTGGTCGGAGTAAGAAGAGCGTCAACCTTTTTAAAAACCTGATCAAAATCTCTTCTAATCAGAGTTCTGGCTTTAAGAGCTTTTAGATAATAGGCATCATAATATCCGCTGGAAAGGCTATAGGTACCTAAAAAAATCCTCCGCTTGGCCTCGTCACCAAAACCTTGGCCTCGGGAGTTAGCATAAAGCTCCTCTAAGTTCTGCCCCCCTACTCTTAAGCCATATCTTATCCCATCGAATCTCTGCAAATTTGAACTAGCTTCAGAAGAAGCAATAATATAATAGGTAGCTACTGCATATTCAGTATGAGGCAGGCTGACCTCAATCATCTCTGCGCCTTTTTCTTGGAAGATCTTCTTTACCCCCTCAACTGCAACTTTAACTTCCTTGTTTAATCCTTGGCCAAAGTATTCTTTGGGTAGGCCTATTTTTAAACCCTTAATGTCAGCATTTAAGGATTTAGTAAAATCAGGCACATCTAGGAAAGCTGAAGTTGAATCTCTATGATCGTGTCCACAAATTATATTAAGAAGATGGGCACAATCAGTAAAATCCGTAGTTATCGGACCGATCTGATCTAAACTTGAACCAAAAGCAACTAAGCCAAAACGTGAGACTCGCCCGTATGTAGGCTTAAACCCTACTACTCCGCAAAGACAAGCTGGCTGACGGATTGAACCCCCAGTATCTGAACCTAAGGCAAAAGGGACCAGACGAGCTGCTACTGCTGCTGCTGAGCCGCCGCTTGAACCGCCAACAACTCTGGTCCTATCCCAAGGATTTTTTGTCGCCCCGTAACAAGAATTTTCTGTGGATGAACCAAAAGCAAATTCATCCATATTTGTAGTTCCAATGATATCTAATCCGGCGCACTTTAATCTTCTTACTACTTCAGCATCATAAACTGCTATATGATTGGCTAGTATTTTAGAAGCACAGGTAATCTTCTTTCCCTTTATGCAAATATTATCCTTTATGGCGATCGGTAGGCCAGAAAGGAGAGATTTGCCTTCTCCTTTAACTGGCTGCTCATACTTTTCTATAAAGCTGCCTAAACAAGGGTCAACTTTCTTTATCCTGTCTTCAAAGAAAGAGATAACCTCTTCTTTTTTTAATTCTTGGCTGCTAATTTTTTCTGCTAACCCTCTTGCGTTAATATTAATTAGATCTTTCATTACTTTGATACTTATTCTATAACCTTGGGAATTTTAAAATAATCGCCTTCCCGGGATGGGGAATTCTTCAAGATTTCTTCACGAGCTTCAGAAGGTATGGCCTTATCCTCACGAAAGACATCTCGAGTGATATGTGCACCTCTCCAAGGCTTGACCCCGGTTACGTCCAGCTCTTTTAGCTTATCAATATAACCGATAATTTTAGAAAGCTGCTCTTCTAAAGAGCTCTCCTGCTCAGGAGTTATCTTTATTCTGGCTAAATTAGCTACATATTCTACATCTTTTTTATCGGCCATCAATCTCCTTTTATTTTAAAATTATACCACTGACCATCCAAAAATCTACACATTTGCCTAGAACCCTCTTTCTTTATCGCTTCTGCCTATGAAGAATGTAGTTTGCCTCTGAATAGAGTAAGTTCTAAGAATGTCTGAAGTCTACGTGAGCGGCTGGGACGCCTCAGTTTCTTCAATGCCTTGGCTTCAATTTGTCGTATCCTCTCACGAGTAACTTTGAAAATAGTTCCTACTTCTTCTAAGGTCTTAGGACTGCCGTCTTCAAGGCCAAACCTTAGGGTAAGAATATTTCTCTCGCGATCGGTTAAGCTATTCATAGCTTGCTCTAATTCTTCTTTGAGCATAGAAAATACAGTAGCATTAGCTGGCGATACTGCTTTCTTATCCTCAATGAAATCACCGAAAGAAGTATCTCCATCATCACCGATAGGCGTATGTATCGATATCGGCTGTTGAGATACTTTAATAATATCTTTTATCTTTGTAACCGGAAGCCTTAACTCTTTAGATAACTCCTCGGGCGTAGGCTCTTTTCCTCTTTCTTGGATAAAAAGTCGTGAACTCCGAATTATCTTATTAATAGTCTCGGTCATATGCACAGGAATTCTAATAGTCCGGGCCTGATCAGCAATAGCCCGAGTTATTGCCTGCCTTATCCACCAAGTAGCATAAGTGGAAAATTTATACCCTCGCTTATATTCAAACTTTTCTACCGCTTTAATAAGGCCGATATTGCCCTCTTGAATTAAATCGAGGAAAGACAGGCCTCTGTTTACATATTTCTTAGCTATGCTCACTACTAACCGCAAATTTGCCTCAACAAGTGTGCTTTTGGCTTGATTGTAGAGAGAAGCCTTATTAAGAATAGCCCGCATCTTATCTTTTGCTTCTTCCTGGCCAAAGCCTAATTTTCTTATTAACTTATTCCTCTCTCTTACTAAGTGCCTTTTCTCAGTAGCTTTTTTCTTGCTCTTGCCCTTTATCTTTTCAATCCTTCTTCTTAACTTCTCAGACTCTCTAACAATATTCCTAGTCTTAGTAATGATTTGTTCGATAATCCCAATAGTGAAGTTAAATTCCTTCAAAACACCTTTCTGGCTTACGACTTTTTTAATCCTCGATAGCTTGCCGTAAAGATTTTTTATCCTTTTTACCTCCTTTTCCTTACTCTTAATCTCACCCTTAACAAAATCATCAGGATTAAGTTGCTCTTTAATTAATTGCTTAGATATGTCTATGAAAGTATTCCTGGATATCCCGGTAGAAAATACCTCATCACGCAAAACCTCTTCAGTATCTTCAATCTTCTTGGCTAATCTTATTTCTTCATCGCGAGTGAGCAAAGGAATTTGACCCATCTGCTTTAAATACATCTTAACCGGATCATCTATAGGCTGAGAGGTAGGCGTAGTCTGTTTTTTCTTCTCCTTTTCCCACTCCCCAACCTCTTTAGTCTCTAGAACACTTATGTCCTTATTGTCTAATTGCTCAAAAATAGCATCAAAAGCCTGAACGTTTGCTATCTCTTCAGAAAGAAAATGATTTATTTCATCGTAGGTAAGATAGCCCTTTTTCTTTCCCAACTCAATTAATTGACTAATGCTTCTTTCTAAAAGTTTCTTCTTAACCATTTCTTACCTCACTATTAATTTTTTTATGTTTATTCATTAACTCTATTTTCCTTTCTTGATCACCATTAGCTTCTGCTTTTTTTATCTCCTCACGCAATCTCGCTTTTAATTGTTTCTTACCCTGTTCACACAACTTAACAAGACTGCTTTTGAACTCTTGGTTGTTCAATATTATATTTTCATCGATCCAAATTTTAGAAATAAAACTACTAATTTCTTTGTCCTCTATTCTGCCTACTAACTTCTGCATAGAATCATTTCCTTCGGGAGAATAACTACTAAAAAGAAAAGAAATGGTCTTTTGTGATAAATGCGAACTGAAATACTCTTTTTTTAACTTCTTTCTTGCTAAGATAAGTGCTTTGGAATTAGTAAGCATGCCTTTAATTACCACTCTCTCTGTTATTGGCACAAATTCATTATTTATTTTTGACTTAATTGAAGTTACCTCGGAGCTTCTACCTCTATCGTAATTTTTGTTAGTTTTTGATAACATATTGCGAAACTCTGCAATCACAATCTCTTCCTTAAGACCTAAATTATCGGCAAGTTTTCTGATATATTCGTATTTCTGAATCTCACTGTTTATTTTATCTAAAGTAATAAGCATCTCTTTGGCAATCTTGGTTTTGCCTTCTATAGAATCAACATCATAGGCTTTCTTTAGGCTACCTAACTTATAGTCAAAAAAATCAAGCTTCTCGCTGAGTAGTTTTAGAAAAGCTTCCTTCCCGCATTTAAGAACTAATGAATCCGGGTCATAACCTTTAGGTAGCTGTACAACTTTAACTTTCAAGTCGTTCTCAAGAAGCAAGTCTATTGATCGTGCCGTAGCGGTTTCCCCGGCTCTATCAGAATCATAGACTAAAACTACACAAGAAGTGTACCTTTTTATCAGACGAATTTGCTCAAAAGTAAGAGCTGTGCCTAAAGAAGCAACGATATTTTCTATTCCTCTCATAAAAGGTGTGATCATGTCTAGATAGCCCTCAACCACAACTACGCTATCCTCTTTAATTATTGCATCCTTAGAAAAATTAAGACCATAGAGATGCTCTCTCTTGCTATAAAGAGCATTTTCCAAGGAATTAATATATTTGGGAGAGTTAGGCAAGTTTTCCCAAATCCTGGCCCCAAACCCGACCACACGAGCTCGAAGATCAAAAATTGGAAAAGTAATTCTATTTATAAATAAATCACGAAAACTTCCCTGGTTTGAGGTAACCAAAGATGCTTTTTCCAAAACTTCTAAGGTAAAACCGGATTTACGCATATATTGGATAAGAGAATTATGGCCGGGAGCAAATCCGAGCTGAAATTTCTTAATCGTCTCGGGACCAATTCCTCTCTTTTCTAAATAAGTACGGATAGTCTGACACTCTTTGTTAGTCCGTAAAATATTATGGAAAAAAGAAGTAGCTTTGATGGCAGCCTCATAGAGAAAATTCTTAAGTTTGCCACTTTTGCTCTTCTGATATGGCATAGCCATACCCAAAGCCTTAGCCAGCATCTCTACAGCTTCGGGAAAGGTTATCTTCTCAATAAGAGTCAGAAACTGAAAAACCCCTCCGCCTTCCCCACAGCCAAAACAATGAAAGATTTGCTTTTGTGGGCTTACAATAAAAGACGGGGTTTTCTCACCGTGGAATGGACAGATAGCCTTAAAATTTCTGCCAGTTTTCTTCAAAGATACATAGCTAGAAATTAACTCTGCAATATCTGTCCGAGATTGAACTTCTTCTATAAATTGTTGAGGGATCATAGCCAGATAAGCTAATTAATTAGTTGTCTTATTAATCGATTAAGTGATTAATTATTTCTTTCGTTTGAATCTTCGGAATCCTGAGAATTGGTAAATTTTGAGTTTTTCTTTAGTCTCGAGATAATCAAGCATAATGTTAACGCCTAAGCTATCAGAAGCAATATGTGAAGCGAAAATTACATTTATCTTGAATTCCTTGCACTTATTAAAGTGCTCTTCGGATTGGTGCATGGCAATTATGGTATCGACTCCTTTAGAGGCAAGTTCTTTGTAGATATCTTTTGGCCCTTCTGTGCCTCCGGTAAACTCAAGATGGATATTCTTGCACCGAGAATTCTTACCTCCGACTACTATTCGAGGAGGATTATTATTCTTTGCAGCATCAACATACTCAGGAATAGTCTGAAGGATATCAGTTATCTCGCTTAAGGTTGTAGGTTTATTCTTATCTATTGCTTTTCTTAAGTATTGATAAGCAAGATTATCGCAAGGTGTGTGGGCGCAGATAAAATTTATACCCAGCAAGCCGGCTATGTCAACACTCCGAGAATGGTTAGCTGAGCTTATTCGTCTGGCAACTTGAGATTTCCTCTCCTCAAGAAGTTTCTCGCAAACCCCTAAAGCTATTCCTTCGTTAGCAAAAACATCAATTTGCAAATCCATCACCTCATAAAAATTAGCATAGGCTCGACCCTGGGGATGGTGAGAAACGACTAAATCTATTTTCTTTCCTTTCTCTCTTAATCTATCAACCAGAACTAACTCTCCACCATTAATGTCTATACCAACAATCATAGACTTTATATTACTGTCCGGGTCACCGATAAGAATACGGGTATCGGCAAAAGGATTAAATAGTGAGTCCTGATCAAATAATTCTTTACCCTTATTATCTAATTTATCGAATTTTTTCTTATTTTTTTGAAGGAGTGTTTCAATTTCTTTGCGGCTACGAATATCACCATCAATGCCCTTTTTCACTATTTCTTGGTAAAGGTTCTTTATCTTCATAATAGTTTTTTACCTCCTTATTTACCACTATCCTAGGACTAAGTTTATCGTAAACCTTAAAGGCTACTAAATATATCCCGGGGCCAACATTCTTAGATATGCTATAAGATATACTATGACAAAAACGCTTTGAGTCAAGAGGAGATAAATATAATGAAAAGAAGATTATACTCCCTATAAGAAAGGCTCTAAAAACCCCTAGGAAAAATAATACTCTCCTTTCTTTAAGACCTACTTCACCTCTTTTAAAAAAGAAGGTCAATATTAGCCTAGAAAGGGAAAAAATTAACCTTACCCCTAAAAGAATTAAGAGAAAAGAGAAAAGTAGAAAGTATCCTCTACCTAAAAAGGGTATCTTATCACTTATCTTATCTGCTAAGAAAGAATAATAATGAAAAGCAAAAAAAGATCCTAAAAGAAGCCCGGTCAGCTTAAAGCTTTCACTGATAATTCCTCGCGACATTGAGATGTAAACAACTCTCAGACAAAGAATTAAAAAAACTAAATCTATAAGGGTCTGGCTTCCAGATATTTCCATTTTAGGTGTAAGTAGTATATAGCATATGCGCTAAAATTTGTCAAGATAACCTTTGTCTAGGAGTAAAAAAAACCAAATATATTGATACTTCGACATCAGCTCAGTATTCCTTCGATATACTCAGGATGTTTCGAAGGATGCTGAGTGGAATCGAAGCACAACCCTGAGCAAGTCTTGGGCTAAAAGCCCAAGACGCGTCGAATGGGTTGATTTTTAGCCATGTTTATGGTAAGTTAAAACCGAATGATTAAGGAAACCTTTGCTATAGCTTTTAGCGAGAGAGAGCAAGCAGAAGCAATCAAAGAAATCTCTTTAAAGATAAAACTGGTCTTTCCTAAAAAGATAGATTACCTTATCATTCTGTTCACCCCAGACTATAATCCTAAAAATCTCTTAGGAACAATAAGCCTTACCCTAAAACCCAAAAGAATCTTAGGCTTACAATCACCATTCTTGATCTTTGAAGGCAAAGTTGTCTCTAAAGGGGTTGTGGTCTGTTGCATAAACAAAGATGGGCTGACGCTTCATGAAACCTTTTCTAAAGGCAGCGACCCCGAAGAAATCGAATCGTTCTTAACTTCATCATTTAAGAAGCTAAAAAGAAAAAACTTTTCTTTTTTCTCTTTTGTCTCTTCCCAAGTCAATCCAGCTGCCTATATCAGAGGAGTGAGGATGTCTTTGGGAAAATTCTTTGAACTTTTAGGTGCTGGCTTTACCAAGCAATACTCCTCTTACAACTCCCAAATTATAGATAATAACCTTAACGATGGATTGGCAAGTATCGCCATAAAAGGGTTAAAAATAAGCTCATTGAGATTAGGAGGGTATGTGCCTCTGGGGAAGCCTTTCACTATTACTAAAACCACGACTAACAGAGATGCCATCATGGAGATAGATAATCAACCAGCGATAAACATTTACCAACACTATCTTCAAGAAAAGTTTAAAACCTTTGTAAAAAACCATCTTTTTTCTTTCTACCCCCTAGGGATAAGTACTAATGGTTCTTTGAGGCTCATTAATGTTATTGATTGTCTGGAAGACGGTTCCTTAATCTGCGTAGGAGAGGTAAAGGAAAAGGACTGTGGGCATATTATGTTTCTTGATTCTGATCTTTTCATAAGGACTCTGGAAGACAAATTGGCCCCGTTAAGAAACAATGGACAAGCATTAACTTTTATTATAAACTCTTTAACAAGAAAAAA
>CAZHVO010000033.1:9280-10621 GCA_964536195.1 uncultured Planctomycetia bacterium | reverse complement strand
TAGCTTGAAATATCATCCTGTATTATAACCTTGCGTTCAATTTTTATGGCTCCGAAAGTACAGCTCTCTATACAAGCACCACAAAGATTACACTTATCCAAATCAATTACAGCCTTCATATCTTTTAGTTCTATAGCTCCAATAGGACAGGTTTTAATACATAGGCCGCAACCGACACATTTATCTAAAATTATCTTTATTCCGCTCATACTATATCCTTGATTTCTTTAAACAGCTCTTCTACCACTTCTTGGGGTTCTCCCTCTAAAATTTTCCCGCCTTCTTTAGGAGGAGGCGTAAATATTTTAACTACTTGGGTAGGTGAACCGTTAAGCCCAATTTGGTTTTCGGATAAACCTAAATCCTTATTGCCCCAGAGAGTAATCTCAGCTTTCTTTGAGCTCATCTTACCTCTTAATGACGGCAATCTTGGTTCATTTATTTCTTTTACTACCGTGATAAGAGCTGGCAATTGAAGCTCTATTAACTCATAACCTTCTTCGAGCAACCGCTCCACAACCATAACCTTAGGGGTAGTATCAAGATGTACAGAATCCACTCTGCGCACATAAGTAGCTTGAGGTAAATTAAGGTGAGTAGCTATCCCCGGTCCAACTTGAGCAGTGTCTCCGTCGGAAGCTTGCTTGCCGCAAATTACCAAATTACAATCATCAATCTTCCCAATGGCTTTGGCCAATATTAAACTTGTCGCCCAAGTATCTGATCCAGCAAAGGTTCGATCACAAAGATGGATTGCTGAATCTATGCCTAAAGAAAGGGCTTCTCTTAAAGCACTCTGAGCCTGAGGTGGCCCCATAGTAATAACTGTTGTATGACCGCCAAAACGCTCCTTTAACCTTACCGCTTCCTCAATAGCATACATATCAAAAGGATTAATTATAGACTCAACCCCTTCCCTTATTAAAGTATTGGTCTCAGGGTTAATCTTTACATCTGTGGTATCGGGAACTTGTTTTATGCAAACTACTATCTTCATGAATATCTAAAATACTATATATTTAATAATTGTCAATACTATTCGGCGAAATCAACGCCAGTAAGCATCTTTAAGACTTGCTTGTACTTCTCTTGAGTCTTAGATACCACCTCATCGGGTAAGGTCGGAGCAGGGGGGGTCTTGCCCCAACCAGATGATTCTAAGTAATCACGAACAAATTGTTTATCAAAGCTTGCCTGTGGCCTTCCCGGTTCATAATCGTCCTTGGGCCAGAAACGAGACGAATCTGGAGTTAAGACTTCATCAATTAAGATAAACTTGTCGTTATAGACGCCAAATTCAAACTTGGTATCAGCAATAATCACACCCTTGGTTTGGGCATA
>CAZHVO010000033.1:0-9270 GCA_964536195.1 uncultured Planctomycetia bacterium | reverse complement strand
GATTATCCCCCGGCTTAAAGCATACTGACTTGCCTTCTTATAAATAGCAATACTAGTATCTCTTACTTTGTTAGCTAAATCCTCTCCTATCGAATTCTTCATATAATCAAAACTTACGTTTTCGTCATGCCCGGTTTCAGCTTTAGTTGCCGGAGTAAACAAGGGTTCAGCTAACTTACTTGACTCTTCTAAGCCAGTTGGTAACTCTATTCCACAAACACTTTGTTTAGCCTTGTATTCTTTCCACCCTGAACCAGAAAGATAACCTCTGACTACACACTCAAAGGGTATAACCTCACACTTTTTAGTGATCATAAAGCGCCCTTTTAACTTATTCTTATCTTCAACTGAATCAGGTAAGTCTTCGAGGTTTGTTGAAATAAGGTGGTTCTCTACTATGTCTTTTAAGAGCGAGAACCAGAATAAAGAAACTTGGGTTAGAATTTTCCCTTTATCAGGAATCGGTGTAGCTAAGATAAAATCGAAACAAGATATTCTATCAGTCGCAACCATTAGCAGTTGCCCTCCTAAATCATAAACATTCCTTACTTTTCCTTTTTTAAATAACTTTAGCTTTTTTAGTTCCAAATCATTACTCATAACTACACCTTAAAAGACAAGTCCTTAGGATTAATATAATCTCCCTTTTCCTTTTGAGCTTCTCTTAAGCGGGACTCTTGAGCATCTAACTCGGTAAAAAGCTCAGGAGGAATTCCTTCTATTTTTTTATAAATATTTTTAATTCTCTCTATCTTTGCCAGATTCTCCGGTATTCTCAGAGTAAACTGTTCAACATACTCAGCCTGGCTGTAATCTTTATCTAGAATTTCTTTAAATAGTCTCTTTAAATCTCCATATTCAGGTATTAATCCTGTGGGGCTTACTCGAGCCTCTGCCTTGGCTTCAGATCGCAATCTCATCCACTTAAGCCAAACCCGTTTATCTTGGATTCCGTTTAAAAATCCTCCGTTTTTACCTCTTAAGAAGTAGTTGGCTGAGAATATCAAGGGTGAGTCAGCTAACTTTTCGGCAAATCTTAAATTTGCCTCTATATATTTGCCCAGAGGAATAGATAAGAAATCCATATTAGCCATAGGGTTAAAGGCTCTTATTCCTTCTTTGCCTAAAGTAGCAGCTGTTGTTTCTGACTCCAAACTTGCCGCCTTAGTAATAATCCCCTGCTGCCAAGATAGAGCTTGCTCTACCGGAGGAGAGGTGTCAGAATCTCTTCCGCCATAGATTAGGCCTTTGACCTCTACTCCTTGAAAGTTCTCTAGATTCTCATCTACATTTTTTAAATCTTGTAATCTTATAGTATAACGAGCATTCTTATGGGATAGCGGTATTTCTCCTCCTTCATTGTCAGTCTTTCCCGGCTCCCAAACTCCAGCATAATTAACTCCCGCCGAAGGAATTTCTTTGTTCTTGCCAATCCAAAATGCTTTTTTATCTTTATCGATTAGAATATTAGAAAAGATAACCTCTCCTTGTTTAGTTAAAGCTTCAAATAGTACTGGGTCATCTCCAGAATTTACATCTTTTATAATACCAAAAATACCCCTCTCGACGTTTACAGCGTAAGCTTTGCCGCCTTTGACCCGCAAATAAGCTATATCATCTCCAATAATCGATTCGCCCTGGAGCATAGCTGTAGAAGTCTTACCGCACATACTAGGATAAGCTCCACAAAAATAGGCCTTTTTGCCGTCTTGACCGGAAACATTCATTACAAACATATGCTCAGCAAGCCACCCTTCCTGATAAGCTTTTTTTATAGCAAGCCTTAGGGAAAGTTTTTTCAAACCTACAGTATTACCAGCGTATTGCGTATTTACGCTATAGACTAAATTATTCTCTAAATCAATATAAACTCTTCGTTTATCTACATTTTTACTTACATTATTCTCTAATTCTCCAGCCGAATGTACAAAGGAAAAGAATTCTCCTTGGCCTTTGTGTTTTTTCAGTTGTTGGTAACCTGGTCTATAAAGAATCTCTTCGGAGTGGGCTACATAAGAAGAATCAGTAATTTGTACAGCTAAAATAGAGAAGTCAGAGTCAACCGGGCCGAGACAGAAAAAACATACAAACATCTCTTTGCCCTTCATGATATCTTTTAATATATCTCTTACTTCATTGGTCCCCTGATCACGATCAACACTATTTAGGTAGTCTTGACTTTTTACCCCGTTAGAAATTTTGGTCTTCTTTTCTGTAGACTCGCTATTTCTAACGGGGTTTAGGTTCCCAGAAACAAGATACTTGGTATTCTTTTTATCTCGGGCTTGGTCAAGCGGGCTATCAAAGTGAATTGTATGGCCTTGGACTCTTAAACTCTTCTCTTCCTCCAACTCTATAGCTTTTCCCCTTATGTAATTTGAATCCCCAAGAGCATCTGTACGAACAAAGACCGAATCCGGATTACAAAGCTCTACATATTCTCCAATGAAATCAATAACCCTAGAATTCTCTAAGGCAGTAAGCTTATCAAAGCTCTCTTTACTTAATTTCTCTTTCAAAAAATTGGAATAATCTTTAACCATTCTAACACTCTACTTGATACCCAGTACTTTTTTGTAAACCCCTAGGGTCTCCTCGGTTACTTTTTCTTTAGTATATTGGGATTCAACCATCTGCCTTCCGGTATAGCCAAACCTTTCCCTGAGCTTTACATCTTCTAATAATTGACATATTCTTGCTGCCATAGCCTCAAAATCTCTTACCGGAACAACAAAGCCATTGATTCCATGCTTAATAATTTCAGGCATTCCGCCCATATTAGTAACAATCATTGGTTTAGACATAGACATAGCCTCAAGCATGGTTAATCCAAAAGGCTCAGGCGCAGAAGAAGGATAGAGACAGATATCGCTTACCTCATATAATTCTTTTACTTCATCCAAAGTATACATGTCTATCAAGATATTACCCTCCATTCCAAAGTGCTTTATTAAATCTACCAGATAAGCAATATCTTTCTGCTGGCTACCGGCCCAATCAATGATATTTTTAGAACCAGCTAAAACCAACATAACATTAGGCTCCTTCTTCTTTACTATGTTTATGGCTTTAATACTGAAATCGCAGCCCTTAGCTAAACCAATCCGAGCTGGATGAAATATTACTTTCTTACCATTAAGCTGTGGATACTTAGTTAATATTGTTTTTGTATCTACTCCCGGAATCAACTTTTCCTGATCTACCCCGTGGTGGATAACAGTAATCTTCTTATCATCTACACCAATACCAATAATCTCTTTTTTTATAAAGTGGCTTACAGCAATAATTTGCGACCAATCTATCTTGTGGGTTAACTCCAAAAAAAGAATATCATCCCAAACATTATGAGCAGTAAGAATAATCGGAGTCCTTCTTTTTTTGCTTAGGTTCTCTAAAGTCTTGATATGAACTTGACTAAAATAATGCATATTGTGAACATGAATGATATCAGGATCGTTCTCATCCAAAAAGGAAGAAAAAGTTTTATTAATCTCTTCCTCTAAACCGCTTAAGCCTCTTTTGCTAAGCCAGTTTAAATCCATAATTGGAGTGCGGTAAATGCCTACGCCCTCATAATTGTATCTCCCATTTAATCCCTCTACTGAACCAGTCAACAAACTCACCTTGTGCCCTAACTTTACTAGCTGAGGCAGGAGTATAGTTAAATGAGTTTCTACTCCACCAATTATCGGAGGGAATCCCCAGTGGAAATGAGCAATATTCAGATTATCTTTTTTCATTAATAATACGCCTCCTTTGCTATTCCATGGATATGCCTTTTAAAGATATGTTTTTTATTAGTTCTAATAATTCTTAACTTATCGAAAATGCCAACCTTGATATTTTTTAGCCTATTTGAAGACACTCTTATCTTTATAATATCATTAGTTAATTCTAATTTGATTACACTACCTTGCCATTCTAAAGAAAAAATTAGCTTTCTCCACGAATGCGGCATCCTAGGGTTTACTGATATTTCATTCTTTCTAATTCTCGTTCCGGCAAAACCAAATATCAAAGCTTGCCAGGTCCCACCTAAAGAAGCAGCATGAACCCCTTCAGAAGTATTCCCGTAAAGATTACTTATGTCAGTACGTAGGCAGACATTAAAAAAATTGTAAGCTCTATGCAAATCTCCGACTTCAGAAGCAACAAAAGCATGTATAGGAGCGCTAAGTGAGGACTTGTGAACTGTTCGAGAAATATAAAAATTATAATTGGCAGATTTTGTTTCTGAATTAAAAATATCATTTAATAGATAGGTAAGCATTAAAACATCTGCTTGTTTTACTATCTGGGTCTTACCTAAATCTTTTGCTTTTATCTTTGAAGGCATAAGAGGTATCCCGTTTTCATCAGTTCGATTAAGAGCAACTCTTTTTAATTTAAAATAGCCGTCAAATTGCTCAATGATTTTCTTCTTATTGATCCGGGTAATTATACGAGAAGCAACTTGCTTCCAAAACTTTATTTCTTTATCGCTTAAATCCAATTTATTCTTTATCTTCTTATAATAGGTTTGTGATTTTATCTTTAGCTGCTCGACTATCTTAGCGACACTGAATAAATTCCACTTGACCATCATGTTAGTAAAAGCATTATTATCTACACCTACGTGAAATTCATCAGGACCAATAACCTGTTTAATCTCATATTTATCCTTCTTCTTATTATACTTAACCCGTGACGCCCAGAATCTTGCTATCTCTATAAGCATCTCATAGCCAGCATTTTGCATAAATTTATCGTCACCGGTAGCTATGTAATACTTGTGAATAGCATAAGCAATATCAGCAGTTAGATGATGCTCCATCTCGTGGGTATGTATCTTGATAACTGTCCTATCAATATCTATTGCCCAGTCTGGAGTCTCTTCTTCTCCGGTACCTGCTGACTCCCAAGGGAATTGCACACCTTTGTAACCATTTCCTTTAGCAATCTTTCTTGACTCTTCCAGCCTGCGGTAGCGATAAAGCAGCATACTCTTCGCGACTTTGGGAAAAGTGAAAAGATAAAAGGGTAGGAGAAAAATCTCGGTATCCCAAAAAACATGCCCGCGATAACCTTCCCCGCTTAAAGTTCTTGCACCAATGCTTGAGAATCCATTGTCACAGTGAAGACAGATAAGCATATGATAAATATTGAAACGCATATTTTGTTGAATATTAGCTGTGCCTTCAATAATAACATCAGCCTTCTTCCATAATTTACCCCATGTATCCACATGATTTTTAAGAAGGGTTGAGAAATCACTCTTAAAAGCTTTATAGAATATATTAAAAGCATCTCTTTTTTGAACTACATGATCATCATTATGAGGGTAGTGCTTTATGCAAAATACCTTTGTGAATATAACTGTCTGATTTTTTCTAAGCTTAAGACGAAATACATTATCTTTAGCAGATATCTTTTTGTTGTTGATGTGATAATAGAATCCGGCCCAATATACGACCGTATGTCTCTTCTCAAAGTTATCTTGGACGAGAAAACCAGCTCCCTTGTACTGACCCAGTTCCTTAACCCGAAAATGTTTTTTCCTGCCCTCGGTTAAAATCCCGGCATTAGAAACTGAAGTATCTATGCCTGTGTTTACATCTAATACACAAGCAGCATCTAAAGGAGTTAATGCTATTTGCATAACTCCTATATTTTTATCGTGTCCGGAGATAAATCTTACTGACTGGTAATCATAACACCTACTTTTGCTATCCTTATACATGGTATGCCTTGCTAATACAGCCTTTTTCATATTAAGAATTCTCTTATGATAAACTGTATTCATCGCGATCAAGCCAAGCTTTTCGCCGCCAACAACAAATTTAAAGTTAATCGGATTGGGAAAATTAACCATCTCAGAAACTTGAGAAGCCATCTTGTCATATACCCCGGCAATATAAGTTCCCGGTGCGCAATCATAAGGTATCTCTTCATAAATCCCCCTTGTGCCTAAATAGCCATTACCCAAGGAAAACTGGGATTCTCTTATACCTTGGAGATTCCGCGACCACTCAGTTTCTTTTATCAACCAGAGTTCATCATTAATATAGTTATAATAAATACCTTTTGTTTTTGGCATGATAATTTAATTAATTTGTTAGACTTTAGTTATTTTTGCTAGCCCTCTCTTCTCCGTAAGTATAATTGATAATTTTACTTTTACTTAATTCTAAATTAGGTACAATTACTATCGCTTTCTCCTGAGATAAGAACTTTGAACGCCTTACTCCAACTTCTAAAACATCTACTATCTCCCCTGAAGGAATCTTAATTTTATCACCTATTTTAAAGGGCCGATCAACCATAATCATAAATCCGGAAATAATATTAGCGATAGTATCCTGAGCCGCTAAGGCAATTGCTAAAGAACCTACTCCCAAAGTAGTAATTAAAGCACTTATATTAATTCCATAAAGAGGCAAGATAATTAAAAGGGCCATAACCCAAACTGCAACTTTTAATAGTCGTCTGGCAATAGGAATTAACTGATCATCCAGACTAGTAGCGGTCTTGAAAGCAATATTTTCTTTATACCATATCGAGATTCCGGCAATAGCTCTCTGGAGAACAAAACCTATTATAATAATCAATACGGTTAAAAGATACTTTTTGAAGCTTTCCTGTAGTTGAACCGATACATAGGAAGCTATTTTTAATTTATAAAAGGTATAAGCGCTTAAAAATAACAGAAAAATAAGCATTGGAAAAAATATTGTTTTCGCTATCTCCCAGCCTATTCTTTTAGACACCTTAGCCATTTTTAACCTCTCGTTTTTATAATATACCCATATAGAATTTCGAAACCTTATTATAGCATAAAGGAAATTCTTCCAAAAGCGAAAAAATAGTTAAAAAAGGGTTATTTAACGCGCTTTCTTCGGAAAGGGACCTTTAAAACTTTATCTAGAAGAGGGTAATAAGCCTTACCATTGATTTCTATGGGAATAGTAATTTGACCTTGGACCAAAACTGATACCTGACGTTTAGTGATTATAAGTGAGATCCGTATTCCTTTATAAACAAATCCAAATTTCATACTACGCCACTTCATCGGCAGCCTGGGTTCAATAATAATCTTATCTTCAGCAATACGCACTCCGGCAAAACCCCGTATGGCTACATCAATAGAACCACCCATAACTCCAACATGAATACCCTCAGTGGTAGTTCCGCCTTGGGTATCGTAAATATCGGATTCCAGAACATCTAAAAATCCCTCCCAGGCTCTTTTAGGCTTAGCCAAGGCTAAAGCAATAAAACAATGAGTAACCTTACTCATTGTTGAACCATGAGAAGTTCTTCTTACGTAATAATTATAATTTTTTCTTAGGGTATCTTTGTCAAGATTGTAACCTAATCTTTTAAAAATCGCTTCTATCTCAAAAAGAGGCAGAAGGTAAAATATCATAAGTAAATCGGCCTGCTTTGAAACCTTATAGGCATCAGATGATTGGCCCTCAGCCTTTAAAATTCTATCCAGCCTTTGGATATTTTCATACTCACTCTTGTAGCTCTGCCAATCTAATTCTTTTAAATCAAAATACCCGTCGAATTGGCTTATGATTCCTTTATCATTTATTATTATCTTCATCTTATGAGCAATTCTATCCCAGCGTAAAAGCTCTTTCTGCTCTAACTTTATCTTCTTCATAATTCGTCTCTTGCCTCCTTCAGGTAGGAGACGAATAACTTCTTGAGCTCTAAGCAAGGTCCAAGCAACCATAAAATTAGTATAAGCATTATCTTTTAATCCTGGCCGGGATGAACCAGGAAGCTTTTCATGGAATTCATCCGGTCCCATAACGCCTTTGGTGTGGTACTTGTCATCGCTAGCATCATACCTTGTCAGGCTTCCCCAAAAACGAGCGCTGGAAAGAATCAACTCAGCCCCATAACGAACTAAAAAGCCAAAATCACCGGTTCTCTTCCAATGTTGCCAAGCATTGTAACAAATAGCGAAAGAAACATGCCTCTGGCGATGGCTATAATCAGGACCCCACTCACCGGAAAGAGGGTTTAAGTGAACTGTTTGAGTCTCTTCTTTGCCTGAAGAACCACTCTGCCAAGGAAACATAGCCCCTTTATAACCTCCGCTCTTAGCATATTCTCTAGCTTTAGGAAGACGCCTATACCGATAAAGAAGCAAGGCTTTGGCAACGTCAGGAAGGTGAAAATCATACAAATGCATGGCAAAAATCTCATCCCAGAATATATGCCCGCGATAAGCTTCCCCATGTAATCCTCTGGCCGGAAGGCCAGCGTCAATCTTTACATTATGCAAAGAAGCAGTTTGGAGGAGATGAAAGATATGAAAACGCAGTATTCGTTGTGAAAAGGTATGACCTTCGATTTTGATGTCAAAATTTTTCCAAAGTTCATCCCACTTCTTCTGATGAGTCCCAAGTAATTTTTTAAAACGGAGTGGTTTCCTCAAAGAGGCAATTGCGCTTGAAACCGGACCAGTAATCCCTTCATCTTTTGAGGTGTAAATTGAAACTATTTTTTCAATTCTATAAGAAGACCTTGCTCGAACGAAAAATTTAAACTCTTGGCCAATCCTCTCTTTCCCTTTCATAAGATGCCGGATGCCGGGTTTTATCTCCCGCTCAGAAGCAAAAACGCGGGTCTTGGCAGCTTGGGCAACTTCAATCTTTGAACGGCTAGTCTTCATTGACAGAAATATTCCGTTTCTCTCAAAGCTACCCAAAGAAGAAGCTTTCCAATGCTTAGAGTTAAGCTGACGATACCTTTCTACACCGGCATTAACCACCGTGCCGTCAAGCATTGTCCTTACAGTAACCCACTCATTGTAATTCTCGGGAATAATAATATATTCAAAGGCTCCAAAATGAGGATTGTCCATATGAACAATCCTATTCATCTCAACAAAAGTCTTATGTCCTTTTCGATTCTGAAAACGAATTTTCCTACTTAATATACCTTTTCGCATATCAAGCTTCTGTTTAAAGGAAAGTATCCTGGTCATTGAAGGATAAAACCATTCACCATTACCAATTTTAAAGGTTAAGAAAACCCAATTAGGACAATTTACCATATCTTCATTAACAACTGTTCTTCCGGCTATATGAGTTGCTAGGCGATTGTAGAGTCCGGCAATATAGGTTCCCGGATAATGAATCTTGGAAGCTCCTGATTCAGAAACAGCGCCTCGGGTTGCAAAGTAACCATTACCTAATGTGCAAATCGCTTCCCTTAAGGCTTCTTCGGCCGGCTCAAACCTCTCATAGACTATTGTCCAGGGAGGTGAGGTTT
>CAZHVO010000032.1:0-11296 GCA_964536195.1 uncultured Planctomycetia bacterium | reverse complement strand
AGACGTTTAGACGGTAAGTACTTGCCTAATCCTACTATCTTGGCAGATTTCATTAATTCTCCTGTTAATCGTTGCAGTTAAATCTTGGGATAGCTCACGAACAGCTACCTTAATAGCATTCTTAACTGCTAAACTATTCGAACGACCATGGCCAATAATTACGATTCCATCCACCCCCAAAAGAGGCGCTCCCCCATGTTCAGCATAATCAATTGAACTTTTAAACTCTTTTAAATTCTTCTTGGCTAATAAAAGACTAAGCTTACCTAAAATTCCCTTTTTCATAGCTTTGATCAGAAGTCTGCCTACAGTTTCAACACTTCCCTCAGCAACCTTTAAAGCAATATTACCTACAAAGCCATCACAGACTATACAATCACACTTACCAGAGAAGATCTCGCGAGCTTCCATATTCCCGGTAAAATTCAAAGGTGCCAGTGTGAGAAGTTTGTGTACCTGTTTTAGAATATCTAAGCCCTTTGAAGCCTCTTCGCCAATATTAAGCAATCCTATACTAGGGTTGCTCTTATTTAGTACTAAATCATAGTAAACTGACGCCATTACCCCATATTGAAGAAGATGAAGGGGTTTACAATCAATATTAGCACCGACATCAATGATTAAAGACACACCTTCTTTTGTAGGAAGTGTTAAGGCAATGCCTGGACGCTCCACTCCTTCGATTAAACCTAATCTTAAGGTAGAAGCACAAACTACTGCTCCGGTATTTCCACAGGAAACAAAAGCATCTATCTTTTTCTCTTTAAGTAGGCCTGCGCCAATTACAATTGATGAATTCTTCTTCTTGCGTATCGAACTAACTGGCGACTCAGCCATTCCAATCTTCTCCGGTGCATCAACAATCATAAAACCATCGGCAGAAACTTTATTGAGCGCTAATTGCTCCCTGATCTCTCTCTCCACACCAATTAAAACAATATCCTCAGCTAGCTCTTTTCTAGCTAGCAGGGCTCCTTTGATGATCTCTCCTGGTGCAGAATCTCCGCCAGATATGTCTATGCCGATTTTATAACTCATCTACCTTTCTTTTTCTTTTTTTCCTTTTTTTCAATTTTAATCACTTCTCTACCAGCATAGTAGCCACAAAAAGGACAAACCATATGGGTTGGCTTAGACCGCCGACACTGTTTACACTCCACTAATGCCGGAGAAGATAATTTCTGGTGAGTTCTTCTTTTTCCTCTTCGAGAAGAGGAGTGTTTTCTTTTAGGATGTGCCATTTATTTACCTCCTTTAAGGCGATGTAACTTCAAATCTCAATCTCTATATCTTTATCTCTTGTTGGCAGTTACACTCTTGGTGATTTAAATCTACCCCACAACGAGAGCATACACCTTTACAGTCTTGTTTACATAAAGCTTGCATCGGGAAATCAAGCAGTATATCCTCCCGGATATCATCATTAATCTCAAGGCACTCTCTAACTTCACTATCCTTGTAATTCTTAGTAAAACTCTGCTCTATAACCTGACGCGTTTGCTGCAAACAGCGTGAACAAACAATATCCCTGTGAGTAGTTACTTGAGTCTGGACTATTATCTCATTCCTAACTCTAAAAAATTTACTTTTAAGAAGAATAGAGTTTACAAAGGTAATATTAGAGGAATTTAGCTCCCAGGAAGAAGCTGGTATCTCCTCCTCTATTTCGATTTCCTTATCTCTTATTTTTTCTACTTTTATCTTCATCTTTTATCTATAGTTAATGACTGGATTCTTTATTTTTTCTTTAGCTTATCCCTCAAAGCACTTACTACTGCTGAAGGTAAAAACTTTTTCAAATCAGCCCCTAGGCAAGCAGCTTCTTTTATAAGACGAGAAGAAATAAATGAGTATTCGGGATGAGGCATAAGAAAAATCGTCTCTACTTCCGGAGCAAGGTTACGGTTAGTTAAGGCCATCTGAAACTCATACTCAAAGTCAGAAATCATCCTTAAGCCTCTGACTATAACCTTAACCTTCTTCTTATTAGCAAAATCTACTACTAGCCCGCTAAAACCCTCTACCTTAACGCCTTTTATCTTTGCTGTTGCCTCTTTAACTAGTTTAACCCTCTGATTAAAAGAAAATAAGGCATCCTTTGAAGATACCTTTACTACCGAGACTAGAACCTGGCCAAAGATAGAGACAGCTCTTTGAATAATATCAATATGCCCATTAGTAATTGGGTCAAATGTTCCAGGATAAATAGCTCTATTCATCTCTTATCTACAATGCTTTATCTTGCTTTGTGGTTCGACTTCACTCACCATCCTTCGAACCATCCTGAGCATAGTCGAAGGATTACTTAATGCTTTTAACAAATCTTTGATTTTCAAGCCATTGCATCTGATGGATCCAATATGCTGTTTAGGATTCGCCTAAACAGACTCACTTCGTGAGATTGGATACATCTCGCCTATATACCAAAAAAAGAGTCTGACCGTATTTTCTCTCGACAATAAGAGAAAATCCTTTCCTGGCCTGGACAAAATCGTCCTTTGTATAGCAAAAAGTTACTATATAACCAAGAGGAGCTACTATATCATACTCCTCTAATAGTTGCAAGGTTTTTGTCAATAAGCCACTATGATAAGGCGGGTCTAGGAAAATAATATCAAAACTCTCCTTATAGGTATAAAAATCATTAATCCCTGAGGCTGAATCCTTTAGGATTACCTTTTGCTGGGGGTTAAGGCCTAAAGAGGCCAGATTCTTCCTTATGGCAGCTACGCAACGCCTCTCTAGATCTAGGAATATAGCCTCGCTTGCCCCTTGAGATAGGGCTTCTATACCTAGAGAGCCTGAGCCGCCAAAGAGATCCAGAACCCTCTTACCTTGGATTTCTCCCTTTAAAATGTCAAAACAAGACTTCCTTACCCTTAAGGAGACCGGCCGAATGCCCGAAGGAACAATTATATTTCTCCCTTTAAACTTTCCAGACAAAATTTTCATTTAATATACCCTCCTAAAAATTGCTTACTCTCCAGAAATTAGACTAAGAACAACCCCTTCAACTTCACTCAGGGTTGTCCCTCGACTTCGCTCGGGATTCTTCGAGGAATCCTGAGCTTGTCGAAGGGATGCTGAGCAACATCGAAGCATCAATATGCTCTCTAAGACAACGGTGACGCGGCTGGCTTAAGTGAGAATCTCCTTTGATCAGCCCATAGGCAGAAAGACGAGCCTCTTTTAATATCTCTAAATCCTCTATCGGATTAGCTACTTTTAAATCCGGTAAGCCATGCTGCAGATTGCCAAAAAAATCTCCCGGTCCTCTTAATTTAAGATCTTCCTCGGCTATTTTAAATCCTGAAGGCTCTTTAGAAATTATCTCAAGACGCCTTGAGGCCTCTGGACTAAGGTTATCTCTACTAATAAGTAAAAAGTAAGGTTGATATTGAGAACGCTGTATCCGGCCACGAAGCTGATGCAGTTGAGCTAAGCCAAACCTCTCAGGATTCTCAACTAGCATAGTAGTAGCATTCTCTATATTTAAACCTACCTCAACTACAGTAGTAGAGACTAAAATATCTGCTTTTCTCTCCTTAAATGCCTTTATTGTTTTTATCTTCTCTTTACTCTTCATCCGGCCATGAAACATCTTGGCTTTAAATTCAGGAAATTCTTCAACTATTTTTTTATACATTATCTTTAAAGGTTTTAAATCTTCATCGCTGCTCTCTTCAATAACCGGATAAATAATATAAACCTGACGGCCCTCATTTAGTATTTTTCTCAAAAATTCATAGATCTCGGCCCTGTTTCTTTCTTTGGCCCAACGGGTCAAAGGAACCATTCGCCCCTTAGGCATCTGATTTATCACTGAAGAATCAAGATCACCATATATAGAAAGAGCCAGGCTTCTGGGAATCGGGGTAGCACTCATGACCAAACAATGAGGAGCAACCTTTCCTTTCTTAGGGAGAAGTGCCCTCTGGGCAACCCCAAATCTATGTTGTTCATCAATTACAACTAAACCTAATCTTTTGAACTTAACACTCTCTTGGATAAGAGAGTGGGTACCAACAATTACTTTAATTTTTCCGCTCTTCAGTCCCTTGTAGATATCCTCTATTTCACTCTTGGTAAGAGAAGAAGAGATAACTTTAATTGCTTGGTCAGGATCTGTCTTAGAAAGAAATTTCAAACCTCTCAGGCACATCTGCAAAGTCTCTTTATGTTGAAAGGCTAAAACTTCAGTAGGAACCATTAGAGCAGCCTGAAAACCACAATCAGCACAAATACCAATAGCAAATGTAGCTATGGCGGTCTTACCGCAGCCAACATCCCCTTGTAACAGACGATGCATCGGGAAAGGTTTTTCTAAATCACCTAAAATTTGGCTTAAGGATTCCTCTTGCGATGCGGTTAATTTAAAGCCTAAGTTCTTTCTTATTATTTCTACAGTATTCTTTGAAATCTTCAATTTCACTCCTTGCTGAAAAACCCTCTTGGCTTTGCGAAGATATACTAAGATTTGAGATAAGAATAATTCTTCAAAGATAAACCGCTCCCGGGCAGCTTGGGCATCCTCCCAAGAAGTAGGAAAATGCATCTCCTCTAAACTCTTAGCGATGTTCGGGATGTTTCTCTTTCTTCTTAAATAATAAGGCAGGGGGTCAGAATATTTGGGCAGATGATTCTTTAGGGCAAAAGAGACTATCTTTCTCATAAACTTCTGGGTAAATTCAGATGGCAACCTATAGATACCGATTATCTTTCCAGTCCCTAAAGCCTCATCCTCTTCTTCAATTGCATATTCAGGAGCGATAATTTGACGACCGCCTGAACCAACTTTTAGTTTTCCATAGATAACCAAAGCCACACCGTTCTTAATTGTCTCAGATAAATAAGCTTGATTAAACCAAGTACAACGGATGCTTCCAGTCTCATCCTCGAGAATTGCCTCGAATACACTCTTTACTTTTTTGAACTTAGAACGCAGAAAATAAGGAAATTGTTTTAGATTAGTAGCACGGACCTTACCCTTAATTGCTGAGAATTCATCAACTTCAAGGTCTTCTATTTTTTTAAAGTTTCTTCTATCTTGATAACGAAAAGGAAAGTAATAAAGGAGGTCTCTAACGCTTTCAACCCCTAAATTATTAAAGAGGACTTCCCGACGAGGCCCAATCCCCTTAAGGTAACGTAAAGGAGTTTCATTCATTTACTTTGTCCTGGATTGAATATAATCTTCTATTACCTTACGGTGATCAAAGGCTATTTCCTCAGGCAAGGAATCTAATTTAAAAACCGCTGCTGCCTTAGCATCAGAGTCTGCCCTTAGGTTCCCCTTGCCTTCACCAATAAATACAACTGAAGCGGTATGAAAACGGGGATCTCTATTCCCTTGAGAGTAAACTTTAAACTGCTTGAAATTTAGGAAATCAAGGCTAGTCTCTTCTTTAATCTCCCTGGCTACTGCTTCCTCAACACTCTCGCCATAATCAACAAATCCTCCCGGTAAAGCCCAACCTAAGGGAGGGTTACTGCGTTCAATCATCACGATTCCACCATCATACTCAATTATCCCATCTACAGTAAGAAAAGGACCATCACTTATCTTCTTGCTTACATATTCAAGATAACTAATTACATTCTCCTGGAAAACTCCAAAAGCTTTATCAGAATTTAAAACAAATATTATTTTCTTTAAGGTTGGTTCTTTTATCTGCCAAAGGTATTTAAAAACCTCCTGAGCCATTATCTTTGAGCAAGCTTGGAAACTAAACTTTCCCACCCCGCAACCTAGGGCACAGAGAGCAATTGAGTTAAGCTTATTTTCCTGAGCACAAATTAAGGAAGAATGAGTAGCTCTGCGTATAATTTCTTGATCGGTCTTAAAATCCATCTTCATTGTAGCCGCATGGACTACATATTTAGCTTTTAAACTCCCGGCTGAGGTTATAATTGCTTCTCCAACATTAACCGGACCCTTACTCATAGCTTCCTTTTCAATTATCTTACCGCCAGCTTTCTTAATTGCTCCAGCCACACCTCCGCCCATACGAAATTCATTATTAGCAGCATTTACTATAGCCTCGGTAAAACTTTCAGTAATATCACCCTTAACTATCAGAATATCAGTATTGTTTAGTCTCATAAATGCTCCTACTCCTACCCCTGCCTCTTAAGAGGCTTTACTTATAATCTCTTTTGCTCTTCTTAAGGCCTCTTGCCTCGTGGAAATCTTGCCTAAGGCCTGCTCCTCTTTTATCTTTTGTAAAATTACCCCTACCAAAGGACCAGATGGAATTTTAAACTTACTCATAATGCTATGTCCATCTATTATTCTCGGCAAAGGCCTCTTCTTCTTATCAACAAAGTACTTATCCACTAAATCTAACATGACTACCTCATGGTGTTTCCTTTTTCTAGCATCAGTAAGAGGTCCACGAGTAGCCCGCCAATCTGAGAATGAGAGAAGTATGACAGCTACTCCTTCTTCTTGAGTATCCCGAAAAAACCGGTAAATTGCCCGCTGTGTTGGATTAATCTGATCGGCTAAATAACCTGGTCGAAGATGCCAGAAGATTAACTTCATTAAGGTACTCTTCTCGCGTAAAGACAAACGTAGATTATCAGCTATTCCCTCAGCCAGATCCCGGCCTATTTTCTCATGAGTATGAAAAATAGTCTTCTTATCCAGCTTCTTCTTGGCTTTAGGTTTACCAATATCATGTAAGAGACAGGCTAACTTTATGATCTGGGTTCTTCTTCTCTGACCAGCAAATTCCTCGTTAAGATAAGCTACGATCTCTTTGTTTTTTACTAAACTCGTAGAAAAAAAAAGTTCAAATTGTCGCAAGGTCTCCAGGGAATGATCCCAAACATTAAGGTGATGGTATGCTCCCTGATGAACACCGCGCATCTTTATAATTTCAGGAATAAACTGATCAATTATCTTTAGCTTATCCATTACTTTAATAACCTTATAAGAATTATTGGAAGTAAGTATTTTAAATAACTCTTCGTTTATTCTCTCTTTTGAAAGTCCTTTGATTAAACTTTTATGCTTAACCATTAATTTTAAAGTCTTAGCAGAAATCCGGAAATCATAATTAGCAACAAATGAAAAACCTCGCAAAATTCTTAAAGGATCTTGAGGTATAACCTCATCTTTGACTACCTTAATTACCTTGGCCTTCATATCTTTACAAGCCTGAAAATGATCAATAAGCTTTGGCTTCTTCTCTAATAAAGAAATAGTTAAGGTATTAATAGTAAAGTCCCTTAAAGCTAAATCCTCTTCTAGATTTTTCCCACGCATAACAGTAAAGTCATAAGTGTAGATCCTACCCTCTTTCCTTAAGGCTACCCGATAGGACTTCTGATTTTTATCAAGAATAATAACTTTAGAGGAAATACTCTTGGCAAATTCCTTTGCCACGGCTAGGGTTTCCCTTTCGACGCAGAAATCAAAATCTACTAATTCTTTTTTTCGTTTAAGATAACTATCGCGTAAGACTCCGCCTACTAGCCAAATACCGAGATTACGGCTTTGGGCAATATGAGAGATTGCAGAAAGGTAAGGAACTTTTTTTAAAAGGGTAGAAAACATTGGCAAGTATTGATCTGTATAAAGATATAATTTTCTCTTTCGCGCTTAAGATAATTTTTCCAAGACTCCTTCTTCTACAAAGATAGGAGATTTACTCCTTACAGCTAGAGCGATACTATCTGAAGGACGAGCATCAACCACTTTAGGCTCTTTTTCGTCATTTTTAAAGTAGAGCTTTGCATGAAAAGTCCCATCAATTAGATCATCAATAACTACTCTTTCTAAGGTAACCTTTAGGTTTGCTATAATTGCCACGATTAAATCATGGGTTAAAGGTCTCTGGGGGGTGAAGCCACCAAGCTTCATCTTTATGGCTGTAGCTTCTCCGATTCCAATAACAATAGGCAGAAGTCGAGTGCCTTCCTTCTCCTTTAAGACGATGACTTGTTCTTTCTTCTGTTCATCAATGATGATTCTTGAAAGCTCTACCTCTATCATTTCACTCGTTTATTGAAAACATCTTTTAATTCGTGCATAAATTGATTGATATCCTTAAATTGCCTATAAACCGAAGCAAATCTCACATAAGCAACGTCATCTAGACCAGCTAATTTCTCCATAACCATCTCTCCGATGTAGTGTGACTCCAGTTCTTGCTCGAATTTCTTCTGCAATTCTCCTTCAATCTTATTAGCTATTATTTCTAAAGCTTCTACGCTTATCGGCCTCTTCTCGCAAGCTTTCAGCAAGCCAGTTAATATCTTCTGGTGGTTAAATGGTTCGCGCCGACCATCCTTTTTAATTACCATTAAAGGAGTCTTCTCAACATACTCATAAGTAGTAAATCTCTTGCCACAATCTATGCACTCTCTCCTTCTCCTTATGGCTACGCCTTCAGAAGTCTCTCGGGAATCAGTAACTTTATTCTCATTACTATTGCAAAAAGGACACTTCATAAATCACCTTTAAGACTAATTTTTCTTACAATCACTCCAGCTTCCTTTAAAAACTCAATTGCCATTTTATCGGGATATTCACTCTCAACAACCACTTCTTCAATACCAGCGTTTATGATCATTTTAGCGCAAATACTGCAAGGGGTACTAGTTACATAAAGAGTGCTTCCCCTGGTAGATACACCAAAAGAAGCCGCCTGCAAAATAACATTCTGTTCAGCATGAAGACCGCGACATATTTCATGACGTTGGCCAGAAGGAACACCTAACTCCTCCCGCAGACACCCAGTACTCTCACAATGAGGAATATCTTTAGGCGCTCCATTGTAGCCAGTAGCTAAAATCTGCTTATCTTTAACTAATACTGCCCCTACTCTTCTACGCAAACAAGTTGAACGCTCACAAACCAAAAAAACAGCTCTCATAAAGTATTCGTCCCAACTTGGTCTGATATTTTTTTTCACAACCTTAACTTTATTATTCTTCTCTTTTAACGGCATTTAGCTCTCCTATTCGTAAAGAGGAAATTTCTTTGTAAATTTAACTACTTCTTCTTTTATTTTCGCAAGCTCCTGGGGATTATCCTTATTGCTTAGGCCCTTATCGATAAATTCAGCAATTCTCTCTGTATCAGCAACCTTAACTCCTCGAGTAGTAATAGCTGGAGTCCCAATACGAATTCCACTGGCTACTGCTGGCGGTTTAGAGTCAAAAGGAATAAGATTCTTATTCACAGTAATATTAGCTTCTCCTAAGACTGCTGTTGCCTCCTTGCCGCTAATATCCTTTGGCCTTAAATCGACAAGAAAAAGATGACTATCTGTGCCACCGCTAACTATACGATAACCTTTGTTCTCAAGGGCCTTAGCAAAACATTGGGCATTGCTAACTACCTGCTTCTGGTAGCAAACAAACTCATCTTTTAAAGCCAAACCAAAAGCAACAGCTTTAGCTGCAATAATATGCATTAGCGGCCCGCCTTGAACTCCCGGAAAGACTGCGGTATTAATCTTCTTAGCGAACTCTTTCTTAGCTAAAATAAAACCGCCCCTTGGCCCACGCAAGGTTTTATGAGTAGTAGAAGTCACAAGTTCAGCATACTCACAAGGATTAGGATATATCTTAGCTGCAACTAACCCGGCAAAGTGAGCCATATCTACTAAGAGATAGGCACCAACCTTATCAGCTATTTTTCTAAAACGCTTAAAATCAATTATCCGAGAGTAAGCTGATGCTCCGGCAAGAATCATCTTTGGTTTATGCTCTAGAGCCAACTTCTCTACCTGATCACAATCTATACACTCAGTATCTTTATCAACCCCATAAGTAATTATATTATAAAACTTACCACTAAAATTTAAGGGATGGCCATGGGAAAGATGCCCTCCACAGGCTAAATCCATAGCTAAAATTGTATCTTGGGGCTCTAAAACCGCCATCATTACTGCCATATTAGCCTGAGTTCCTGAGTGGGGTTGAACATTAGCATATTCAGCACCGAACAATTGCTTAACCCGGGCAATAGCTAAATCTTCAGCTTCATCTACAAACTCACACCCTCCATACCAACGAGCTTTAGGATATCCTTCAGCATACTTATTGGTTAATACTGTACCCTGAGCTTCTAATACGGCTTGGGGAGCAAAATTCTCACTAGCAATCAACTCTAAATGCTCTCTCTGGCGCTTAAGCTCACTAATCATACTATTGTAGACTTGAATATCCTGTTGTTTTAATTCTTCAAACATCTTCTCTCTCCTCTATTTCTCTTATCTTCTTAAGCCTACGAGCGTGCCGGCCACCTTCAAAATCCTCCTTAAGCCAACCTGAAATTATCTTCTTAGTATAGTCAACCTTAAAAAGAGAAGAAGGCAAGACTAAAACATTACTATTATTATGTCTGCGGGACATACGGGCACTGTTTAAACTATAAACTAAAGCAGCCCTTACTCCTTTTACCTTATTGGCAACGATACAACTGCCAATTCCGGTATAGCAAATAATAATTGCCCTATCAACTTTTTTGTTTCTTACAGCCTCACTAGCCGCATAGGCATAGTCAGGATAGTCGCAAGGATCTTTGGAATAAGTTCCAAAATCAACAACCTCATACTCTTTCTCTGTAAGGTATTTTACCAGAGTATTCTTTAATTTAAACCCTCGATGATCAGTTGCAATACCTATCTTCACTCTCTCCTCCTACTATCTAAAGCCACTCTTTTAACTCTAAAATAGCCTCTTTTATAATTAAATACACCTCTCGGTATACCGCCAAATTCCTACCGACCGGATCAGGAATATCTTTTTCAGCTTCCGACGGAAGAAATTTCTTTAAATTAAATACTCTGCCTTCAGCCTTAGGTTCGAGTTCTAAAATATACTTAATTTGAGTATCTTCCATACAAAAGATTAAATCCGAAGAGAGAACCGTGGACCTATCTAATCTCTGAGCGTAAAATTCACTGGCATCTAAGCCTTCCTCCTCTTTTAAAATACTTACTACTGAAGGAGATGCTTTTAACCCTTGAGGAGCAGATATCCCTCGGGAAATTATCTCATATCTTTCGTCAAAATAAGGCCGTACTTCTTTTAAGTATTTATAAAGAAGAAATTGAGCCATAGGAGAACGGCAACTATTACCAGCACAAACAAAAAGAATTCTCTTTCTAATAAATGCCTTAACTATATCTCGCTCGGCAACTACCCCTTCTCTTAAGACTTTAAAGGGCTGACTGGTTAAGTCTACTATTGTTGACGGTTGAGAATAAGCGCACTTACCGCCATCAACAATCAAATCTAATTGGCTGCCGAAGGCATTCTCTACCTCCAAAGCTGATAT
>CAZHVO010000031.1:0-11414 GCA_964536195.1 uncultured Planctomycetia bacterium | reverse complement strand
TTAATGAAGCAGAAACTCGGCACAGACTAACCCGTAAAACTAGTTAATGTATTCTTACAAAAGGGGGCAGAAGCCCCCTTTTATTTTAGATAAAGTATTTAGAATGAAGATTGAAGTACCTTATCATATAGCTATAATAATGGATGGAAATGGAAGGTGGGCTAAAAAGAGGATGTTGCCTCGTATAGTTGGCCATCGCCAAGGAGCAAAAAGAGTTAAGGAGATTCTTAAAGAAGCCAAAAAAATCGGAGTGAAGGCTTTAACCATCTTTGCTTTTTCTACTGAGAATTGGAATAGGCCAAAAAAGGAAATAGAATTTATTTTTTCCCATCTGGTTAAGTTTTTAAAGGATTACCGAAAAGAGTTCGTAAAAGAGGATATAAAGTTTAGGGCAATTGGTAGAAGAGATAGGTTTAGTAAAAAGGTCACCGAAGAGATAAGAAAGACCGAAGATGTTACTGAGAATAATAAGAGTTTTACTTTTAATGTAGCCCTAGATTATGGAGGAAAATGGGATATTGTTAATGCGGCAAAAAGAGTAGCCAAGAAGTGTGCAGACAAGAGCATATCCTGGGAAGATATAGACGAGAAGTTATTTGATAAGTATATTTCTTTGGGTGCCACTCCAGCACCGGATTTACTTATTAGAACTTCTGGTGAGAAGAGAATCAGCAATTTTTTAATTTGGAGCTTAGCCTATAGTGAACTTTATTTTACCTCTTGTTTTTGGCCCGAGTTTAATAAAGAACAATTACATAAAGCAATAAAAGCTTATTCTCAAAGAGATAGGAGATTTGGAGCAGTTCAATGAGGCTTAGGCTTTTTTATGAAAAAGCCTGTAGCCGAATTAATCCTGAGCGACTGAAAGGAGTCGAAGGATCTTAAAAGGACTTATGGAGAAAAGATTACTTCCCTTTAGTATTTTGAGTATACTTGCTGTATTCTGTGTGGTTTACTACCCCCTGTGTGGGTTATTTAGTTGCCTATTAATTCTAGCTGCTCTTTATGAGTTTTTCTATATGGTTGAAAAGAAGGGAGTAAGGCTGTTTAAGCCCCTAGGGCTTTTGGTGGGAATACTTATTCCGATAACCATATATTTTCGCTTTTCTATCCAAGAAGGGTGGCAGTTTTTATTTGTAGTTATTGGTGTTTTTATTCTCTTTCTCTCAGAGTTGACCAAGAAGGATGCCCATCAATCAATACTATCTATTTCAGCTACGGTTTTTGGAGTGATATATATATCTTGGTGTTTTTCATTTCTTATCCGGATAAGGCAGCTTCCCGAGGGAGCTATGCTTACCGGATTCCTAATTTTAGTGACCAAATCTTCGGATACTGGCGCTTATCTTTGGGGTAAGAAATTTGGTAAGACTCGTTTGCTTAAGAGAATAAGTCCTAAGAAATCTTTAGAGGGAGCTATTGGGGGGTTCTTTACCAGTTTAGGCGTAGGAGTTATTTTCTCTTTATTTATTGGCAGTATTAATTTTTGGGGAAAGTTCTTTCTGATTATAATCTTAGCTATAATTGCACAATTAGGTGATCTTTTTGAGTCGCTTATTAAAAGAGATTGCCAGGTCAAAGACTCCGGAAAACTTCTTCCCGGTATGGGAGGGATCCTTGATGTTATCGACAGTTTAATTTTTACAGCGCCTACATTTTATCTCTATCTTACAATGATGCGTTAAATTTGGCTAACCCGACATTAGGGTTGTAATTAAGAAGGATGAAGAGAGTAGTAATATTTGGCTCAACAGGTTCTATTGGCAAGAATGCCTTAAGTGTAATTAGAGAGAATAAGGCTAAGTTTAAGGTTATTGGTCTTTGTGCCAATAAGGATATTAATACTCTCTATGGTCAAATTAAGGAATTTCGTCCCTCCTTTGTTTGTCTAAGGAATGAAGGTAAAGCTAAGAGTTTAAAGGAGAGGTTAAGCAAAGGCATTAGACTTTTTTCTGGTCAGAGAGGCTTAGAGGAATTTTCTTCTATTAAGTCAGACATTGCCGTAATGGCTATCGCAGGGATTTCATCCCTAAAGCCTCTTTTAATAGCTATTGCTAATAGTAAACGTATAGCTTTAGCTAATAAGGAGTCCATCGTTACTGCCGGGCCATTGGTATTTAACAGAGCTAAGAGATTTAATACTCAAATTTTACCTGTAGATAGTGAGATAAATGCTCTTTTTCAACTTATTGGAGCAAGAGGCAAGAAGGGGTGCCGAGATGATCTTCGTAAAGTTTACCTTACTGCTTCTGGAGGGGCCTTGGCTGGTTATAGTAAGGGCAGATTAGCTGGAGTCGGGGTGAGAAAAGTTCTAGATCATCCTACCTGGAAGATGGGTAAGCGGGTAACTGTAGATAGCGCTACCTTAGTCAATAAAGGTTTTGAAGTTATCGAGACCCATTATTTCTTCGGATTGGATTATGAAAAAATAGGCATTATTCTTCATAAAGAGTCAGCAATTCATGCTCTCTTAGAGTGTAAAGATAACACTTTGTTTGCTTGTCTTTACCCTCCGGATATGAAGATGCCAATTTCCCATGCTCTTTGGTATCCTAAGCGTCTTAATTCTAAGGAAGGGGTGAATTTTAAGAGTAGTTTTGCTTATAATTTTAGACCTCTTAATTATAAAGATTATCCTTTATTGAAGATAATCTTGCAGGCTGGAAAAAAAGAGGATAATTCTTTAGTTATTCTGAATGCTGTTGATGAAGTCGCTATAGATTATTTTTTAAGAAGGAGAATAAAGTTTATTGATATATATAAGGTAATGGTTAAAATTTTCGGAAACTATAAATCTAGTAAGATAAAGAGAATCGGAGATGTTTTTTTCTGGGATGATTGGGCAAGAAAAAGAGCAGAGGAGTATTTAAAGAGGTTGTAATTTTATGGGATTACTTATAGTTGGAGTTATCTTTAGCGTTTTAATTGTAATTCATGAGTTCGGGCACTATATTGCCGCTAAGCGCTCAGGGGTAAGGGTAGAGAGGTTTGCTTTAGGTTTTGGTCCGGTTCTGTTTAAGAGGAAGGGTAAAGAGACAGAATTCGTAGTCTGCGCTTTCCCTCTCGGTGGCTATGTAAAGATGGCTGGAGATACTCGCCAAGAACATAAAGGATTTGAGCATGAATTTTTATCAAAGCCGATAGGAATAAAATCAAAAATTGTTTTTGCCGGACCTTTATTTAACTATTTTTTGGCTTTATTTATATTCTGTATTATTGCTTTGATTGGTTTTCCTTATCCTGATTCTGTAATTGGCAGTGTCCTAGAGGATTATCCAGCCCAAGCTGCCGGAGTACAAGTTGGCGATAGAGTTCTAGCTGTAGACGGTAAGGAAGTTCAACATTGGATGGATATGGCCAAAGAGATTTATCAGGCCAAAGATGCAGTTAATCTTCGTATTGAGCGGGAAGGAGAAGTTATATCCTTGAATATTCCTCTGCGTCAGAAAGAGATAACTGATGATTTTGGCAAGAAGAAAAGTGTATCGGTAATAGGTATAGGTACTTCTTCACAGGTAAAGATTATTAAGTATGGCTTTCCTCAAGCCATAGTTAAGGGATTTGAGTCTTTATTCAACCTTACCTTTTTAGTGATTAAGGGTTTTCTCTTTATGATTCTGGGAATAATTCCTTTTAAGGAGGCTGTAGCCGGGCCAGTGGGAATTTATTATATTACTTCTGAGATGGTAAAGATAGGGATCGTAGCTACCCTGCATTTGGTAGCAGCTTTGAGCATAAGTTTATCAATCATAAATTTATTTCCTATACCGGTATTAGATGGCGGACACCTTCTCTTCTTTTTTCTAGAGAAGGTAAGAGGTAAGCCGGTAAGCGAGAAGGTTGAAGATAACTTAACTCGTCTAGGTTTAGGTTTTCTTATGCTTCTGATTGTTTTTATCTTTTACAATGATATTGTTCGTTTTGGTCCTAAAATTTTGAATAAGGATAAAAATTCAGTGCAAGAAACTGTGGTTGGGGAAGAAGACAATACAAAAAAGCAAAGTTTAGATGAGTAAGAGAGTGAAAATAGGGAATCTAGGCGTTGGCGGAAAGAATCCAGTACGGATAAAAGGGATGCTTAAGACTCCTATTAAGGAGACTAAGGATCTTATTAGAGAAGCCAAGGCCTTAGAGAAGGAAGGAGCTGAAGCTATAAGAGTAGCGGTTCGGGAAGAGAAAGATGCTTTAGTAGCCAAGCTTCTTAAGAAACACATCTCTATACCTTTAGTTGCTGATGTACATTTTCATGCTAATTTAGCTCTTATGTCAATTGATCAGGGTTTTGACGGTATTCGCCTAAACCCTTTAAATATTAATAAGACCAAAGAGGTTGCAGGAATTGCTAAAGCTGCTAAGCGCTCAGGTATATCTATTAGGATCGGGGTTAATTCTGGAGGATTTAAACGTAAATTCTCATCGCCTAAGGCTTTAGGCTCTCAGATGGTTAAGGAAGTAGAAGCTTATCTTAAGGTCTTGGAAAGGGAAAACTTCTTTGATATAATGGTTTCGTTAAAAGGTTCAGACGTTTTATCAACAATCGCAGCTAACGAGCTATTCTCCAAGAGACACAATTACCCCTTACACTTAGGGATTACAGCTACTGGCCCTTTTCTGGAGGGGATAGCTAAATCATCATTAGGGTTAGGTAGTCTTCTTTATCAAGGCCTAGGTGATATTATTAGGGTTTCTTTAACTGCTCCTTCTTTTTGGGAGATAAGAGTAGCTAAATATATTCTACAAGCTCTTAACTTGCGAAAATTCGGTCCTGAGATTATTTCTTGTCCCACTTGTTCGCGGTGTGAAGTAGATTTAGTAAGTATTGTAGATAAATTTAAAGAGGCTTTAGAGAAGGAAAAGGTTAAACAGCCGGTGCGCATTGCGATTATGGGTTGTGTAGTTAACGGTCCTGGTGAAGCTTATCAGGCTGATATTGGTGCTGCTTTCGGGAAGAAGAAAGCTATAATTTTTAAAAAAGATAAGATTTTAGGTCAAAGTAGTGAGAAAAAAATAGTGGCTGATTTGATTAAAGAAGTGAGGCAAAGATGGATATAGCAAAGATCAAAAAAGAGATACGTAGGGAAATGAGTATGTGGATTGGTCAGGAAGAAGGAGTTACTCGAGAGTTTCTTACTGAGAAGGCTAAGCAAATATTTGAAAATATGGAGAGCGAGAGGAAGGTAAAGATAGAGTCGGCAGTTAAGGATAAAGTAATTTCTTCTCTTTGTGATGATTTTTTAGGCTTAGGTCCTTTGCAGAAGCTTATGAATGATAAGGGCGTAACTGAGATTATGATCAATGGTCCTGATAAGGTATATATAGAGAAGGATGGAAAAAAAGGTCTTTGTGACGTTAAGTTTGATGATAGGACTCACTTAAGATATATTATTGAGAAGATGATTGCTCCGGCCGGAAGAAGGGTAGATGAAAGTTCTCCTTATGTAGATTTTTCCCTTGCTAATGGTTCGCGAGTAAATGTTATCTTGCCGCCTCTTGCGATTAAGGGCGCTACAGTAACTATCAGAAAATTTCTGGATTATATAAAAAGTGTAGATGATTTAGTTAAGTTGGAGACAGTTGATAGCCGGATGGCTGAGTTTTTGAAGGCTTGCATAAGAGCTAAGGTAAATATTCTCTTTTCAGGAGCAACCGGTTCCGGTAAAACTACCACTTTAGAGGTACTCTCTTCTTATATTGATCCTAATGAGAGGATTATTACTATTGAGGATGCCTTAGAATTAAGTTTACGCCAGGAGCATGTAGTAAGTTTGCTGACCCGGCCGTCAAACATAGAAGGCAAGGGTGAGATTACTCCTCGAGATTTATTCCGCAATACTTTGCGAATGCGCCCGACTCGAATAATATTAGGAGAGTTAAGAGGGGAGGAAGCCCTAGATTACCTTCAAGCTTTAAATAGCGGGCACCGGGGTTCTTTAGCAGTTATTCATGCTTCTACTCCTACTGACGCAATCAGTCGTTTAGAGACTATGGCTTTATATGCTGGCATTAATCTTCCGGCTTTGGCTATAAGAGCTCAGATCTCTTCGGGCTTAGATTTAATTGTTCAGCATGTTCAGCTCAGTGATGGTTCTCGAAAGATAACCCATATTACTGAGGTCGGAAAGATAAAGGACAATCAAGTGGAACTACGGAATATCTTCCACTATGAGATAGAAGAGGTATCAGCTGATGCTAGTGTAAAGGGAGAGTTCAAGGCTAAGAATGTGCCAGGATTTATGCCAATCTTTAAGAAGAAAGGTGTCGATATTAGCGAGAGTCTTTTTAAGGATTAGGTAGCCAGGAGAAGAATGCTATTTTCAAAGAGCTTTATTTTTACTCAGAGAGAAGATCCTAAAGTTGCTGAGTGTAAGAGCCATAAATTGCTCCTTAAAGGGGGATTTCTTTTTATGGTTTCATCAGGAGTATACTCTTATCTTCCTTTAGGTTACAGAGTGTTGAATAATATTAATAATATTATTCGAAAACATATGAATGCAAAAGGAGCTCAAGAGTTATTGATGAGCGCTCTTCAACCTATAGAGATTTGGGAAAAGAGCGGTCGGGATAAAGATTTAGCAGAGGTGATGTTTAGGTTTAAAGATCGCAAGGGTAGAGATTTATGCTTAGGTCCCACCCATGAGGAAGAAATTACTGAGATCATTCAGCGTATGGTCTTCTCTTATAAACAGCTTCCAGTGATACTTTATCAAATTCAGACAAAGTTTCGCGATGAACCCCGGCCTCGTTTCGGGCTAATGCGTGCTGTTGAATTCATTATGAAAGATGCTTATAGTTTTGATAAGGACGATCAGGGCTTAGATAAGAGTTATCAGAGTATGTTTTCAGCCTATAGAGATATATTTACCGAGTGTGGTTTGGATTTTATAGATATTGAAGCAGACTCCGGAGCTATGGGTGGAAGCGTCTCCCATGAATTTATGGTTCCTGGAGATATCGGTGAGGATGTATTGTTTTATTGTCCTAGCTGCTCAAAGTATTTTAAGGAAAAAGATAAGTGCCCGGATTGTAAGAAGAAGCTGGGTGAGAAGAAGATGATTGAGATTGGCCATGTATTTAAATTAGGGACAAAGTATTCCCAAGCCCAAGAAGCTTTCTTTCTTGACCAGAACGGTAAGAGACTACCCTTTATAATGGGCTGTTATGGTATTGGGGTAAGTAGAGTTTTCTCTAGTATAGCTGAGGTTAATTCTGACCAGAAAGGTTTAGTCTGGCCTAGAGGGGTGAGCCCTTTTGATCTAAGCTTAGTAGTCCTAGATAGTAAATTGTTACCTCAGGCTTTAGAACTCGAGGAGGCTTTAGAAAGCCAAGGCTTTTCAGTATTAATTGATGATCGTCAAGAAGCTGCCGGGGTTAAGTTTAATGATGCTTATTTAATCGGCAATCCTTATATTCTAATTATGGGCAAGAAATATCTTAAAGATGAAACTATAGATTTAGAGGTGAGAAAAACAAAACAGAGCAAGGCCTTTAAGAAAGAAGGGCTGATAAAGTTTTTAAAAGATGAGTATGGTAGATAGGGATAGGCAAATTCAACTCAAAGTTGCGGATATTGTTAAAGAAGCAGGAGCAGAGCTTTTAGAGCTTAAGATTAATTCTTATTCCGGAAAGAATAGCTTACGTTGTCTAGTAGACCTTCCCCAAGGCGGCATAAATTTAGATAGTTGTGCGACTATTAACAAGAAAGTTGTTGCTTATTTGGAAGAGAGCGGTAATTTAGGTTCTGATTATACTTTAGAAGTTAATTCGCCTGGTCTAGATAGAAAGCTTCACACTTTTAAAGATTTTCTTAAAGTCAAGGGAAGAAATATTTCTCTTTGGTTGAGCGAGCCTGTTGAAGGCAAAGAGTATTTAGAAGGTCAAGTCTTGGCCCTTGGCGATGACAAATTGTCATTAGGTCATAAAGACAAAATTCTAGAAATTAGTTTTAATAAAATTAAGGTCGGCAAGGAGAAAATATGAAAAAAGAATTTTTAAGTGTACTTGCACAATTAGAAAGGGAAAAAGGCATAGATAGGAGTATTCTTATCGAGGCCGTTAAACAAGCTTTAGCTATAGCGGCCAAGAAGATTACTAGGGTAACTTCTCAGGATGCTGAGGCCAGGGTAGAGATCGATTCTGAAAAAGGAGATATCCATGTTTACGTTGGCGATAAAGAGATAGTATCTAATGAATTTGGCCGGATTGCTGCTCAGACAGCCCGACAGGTTATAATCCAGAAGATAAGAGAGGCTGAAAAGGATAATATTTATAGTGAATACAAGGACAAAGAGGGTAGCATTGTTGGAGGGATTGTTTACCGTCTGGAGAGAAAGGCGGTTATCTTAGACCTTATGGGTAAGGCCGAAGGAATAATCCCTAACTCATTTTTAAGCCCCCTTGATCACTTTCGTGTTGGCGAAAGGGTTAAAGCTTTTGTCTATGAGGTTAAGAAGGAAAAAGGTGTGCAGATAATTCTTTCCCGCAGGCATGAAGGTCTAGTCCGTAAACTATTTAATTTAGAAGTTCCGGAGCTTGGCGAGGGAATCGTTGAAGTAAAAGGAATTGCTCGTGATCCCGGCGAGAGGACAAAAATTGCTGTTCTTTCCAAAGACGATAAGGTTGATTGCGTCGGTGCTTGTGTTGGAATAAGAGGTTCACGGGTAAAGAGCATAATTGAAGAGTTAAGAGGAGAGAAGATCGATATTGTAAGATGGAGCGAGGATGTAAAAGAATTTATCAAGATGGCACTTTCACCGGCAGTTATCTCAATGATTGAATTAGATCGCGATAACAGGAGAGCCAAAGTTTTAGTTGCTGCTGACCAGCTTTCTTTAGCTATCGGACGTAAGGGGCAGAATGTCCGTCTAGCTTCAAAATTGGTAGGTTGGGAGATAGATGTTCGTTCCCGAGAGAGCATTGGAGAGAGTATTAAGAAACTACTCACTTTAAAGGCTGTAGGCAAGAAAGTAGCTACTACTTTAGTAGATGCCGGGTATAATAATTTAAATTCCTTGGCTAAGGCGAAAGCAACTGAACTATCTTCGCTTAAGGGCATAGGAGAGAAAAAGGCAGCTAGTATAATCGAAGAAGTAAAGAAAGCAATCGCTGCAGGCGAAAAGCCAAAAGAGCAGAATAAGGAGATAACTAAAGATGAGAATTCATGAGCTAGCTAAAGAGCTAAACATAGACAGTAAAGAATTAATCAAAAAGTTAAAAGCGCTTAGGTTTCCTGTGAAAAACCACATGTCTAGTGTGGATGAAGATACAGCTGAGATCATTAAACAGGAAGTTAAAGATCTAGATCGCAAAGAGATCGAGGAGAATGTTATTGAGGTCAGTTTTCCAATTACGATTAAAGATCTAGCTGTAAAGCTAGGTAAGAAACCCTCACAACTTCTAACCGACTTAGTAAAGAAGGGTAAGTTTTTTACTATTAACCAGAATGCTAACGAGGAGTGTGCACGAGAGATTGCTTATGAATATAAGGTTAGTTTGAAAGAAAAGCTTTCTAGGGAAGAGGAGATTCTAAAGGTTGAGTCTAAGAATTCCGAGAAGCGAGCCCCAGTAGTTACTCTCATGGGCCATATTGACCACGGAAAGACAAGTATTCTTGATTATATTCGAAAGAGTAAAGTTATCGAGAGAGAGACTGGAGGAATTACTCAACACATTGGTGCTTATCAGGTAACTTTAGATAAAGGAAAAGTCACTTTCCTAGATACTCCTGGTCATGAAACCTTCACAGCTATGCGTGCCCGCGGTGCTGACATCACTGATATTGTAGTTATTGTAGTAGCGGCTGATGAGGGCGTTAAACCTCAAACGGTAGAGGCTATTGATCATGCGAGGGTCTCAGGAGTTCCGATAATTGTTGCTATCAATAAGATCGACAGACCCAATGCTAATATTGATATGATAAAGCAACAGCTCTCTAAGATGGAACTGGTTCCTGAAGATTGGGGAGGTAAGACCATTACTGTAAGTTTATCAGCTAAGACTGGCGAGGGGATAGATGGCCTTCTAGACTTAATAATTCTCCAATCTGATATCATGGAGTTAAAAGCAGATTATCAGCGTCCGGCTATCGGAGTGGTAGTAGAGGCAAGATTATCTAGAGGTAAAGGTTCTTTAGCTACAATCTTAGTTAAGGAAGGGGTACTTAAAACCGGAGATTGGTGTGTCTGTGGTCTTTGTTCTGGAAAGATAAGGGCAATGCATGATGATAGAGCTAAGCCTCTAGGAGAAGTTCTACCAGCCTATCCTGCAGAAATCCTAGGCTTAAATGGCGTGCCTAACCCCGGTGAACAATTATTAGTTGTGCCTGACGAAAGATGCGCTCGGGAAATAACCAGCAAAAGAAAAGAGGAAGAAGCAAAAAAGAAGCTTACTCCAGTAACTCACCTAAAATTAGAAGATTTATATAAAAAAGTAACCGAAGAGAACTTAAAGCAACTAAAGATTATTCTCAAGGCTGATGTTGGGGGTACCTTAGAGGCTGTTGAAGGAGCTTTAAAGAAAATTCCTGCCAAGGAAGTGGAGCTAACCATTGTTCATAAAGGAGTAGGAGCAGTAAATTCTTCAGATGTTCTTTTAGCTGAAGTTACTGATGCTATCATAGTCGGTTTTAAAGTTAGCATAGATGCCAAGGTCAGAGAATTAGCCCGAAACAAAGGTATCGAGACTAGATCTTATCAAATTGTTTATGAGCTTATTGATGATGTTAAGGGTGCAGTAGAAGGATTATTAACCCCTCAGATAAAGCGTACTTTTTTAGGAAGAGCCAAGATAAAAGCAGTATTTAAATTGTCGAGATCGGGAATAATCGCCGGATCTATAGTAGAGAAGGGAAAGATTAAAAGAGGAGCAGTATGTAACCTCTTTCGGGATAATGAGGTAATCTTTGAAGGTAAAGTTCAGACCTTAAAGAGATTCAAAGATGATGTTAGAGAAGTGATTGAAGGTCTTGAATGTGGTATTAGTATAGGTTATGATAAAGTTAAACAGGACGATGTTATTGATGTATTTAATGAAGAGATAATTGCTCGGAAATTAAAATGAATCCAGGAAAAAAGAAAATAGTTGTAAGCGGAATCAGGCCTACTGGGAAGTTACACCTCGGGCATTGGGTTGGAGCATTATCCAATTGGATAATGCTGCAGAAGGAGTATAAGTGTTTCTTCATGGTTGCTGATTGGCATGCTCTGATGAGCGAGTATAAAAACCCCTCAATCATTAAAGATTCTACTTTGGATAATGTTAGCGATTGGTTAGCTTATGGGATAGATCCCAAAAAGAGCGTTATCTTCATACAATCCGAGGTACCAGAACATCTAGAGCTACACATGATTCTCTCAATTTTAGTTCCTTTGGGTTGGTTATTTAGATGCCCGACCTTTAAAGAACAACTTGCCCAATTA
>CAZHVO010000030.1:0-11620 GCA_964536195.1 uncultured Planctomycetia bacterium | reverse complement strand
TTTTTATCTCTTGAGAAAACTTTCTGATAGTAATTGCCGAACCAAAACGAGCTAAGGGCTCGATTATAACATTAGCCCGGGAACCATCTTCCAGGCAAATATCAGCATAAGGAAGGCGAGCCGATACATTTTTACCGCTATTTTTGAAGATTTCATTGATTGCTTCCTCGATCTCTTGAGGGCTAAAGATTGTATCTACACTCTTCTTTCTCCCTTCTATTTCGATAAAGGTAGCAGCCGAACCATTAATCATAATCTCAGTAATAGCCGGGTCGCTCAATAGCTTTTTGATTTTCTCTACACCTTTAGCCATAATATTAATCCTTCGGCTCGCTTCGCTTGCTCAGGATAATGGTGAGCAAAGTCGAACCATTAATCTTTGGGAATAAAAATCTCTCTAGATAGGTCTATACCTCTAGATCTTATCTCTTCATAAAAAGAAGGAATATACCCTAGAGGAGTAAAACCCCCTAAGACTCCCCCTTCATCATCCACTCCGGTTTGATTAAAGCGAAAGATATCTTTAAGGTTTATATGTATATCATCAAGCATGCCAGCAACTTCTGTAATTTGAACAACCTTACGGGAACCGTCAGAAAGGCGGGAAATATGTACTATTAAATCTAGGGCTGATGAAATCATCTCCCGGATAGAACGAATAGGTAGCTCTACTCCACTCATCAAAATCATACTATCTAATCTTATCAAAACATCCTGGGTAGAGTTAGCATGAATAGTAGACATGCTGCCGTCATGGCCGGTATTCATTGCCTGAAGCACATCTAACGCTTCCCCGCCGCGGGATTCACCAACCACTATTCTGTCCGGGCGCATACGCAGGGTATTTCGGAATAAATCCTTTATGCCAACTTCACCCCTTCCTTCTATATTCGGTGGCCGAGATTCAAGCCTTATCCAGTGAGTCTGATTTAGCTTTAACTCTGCTGAATCCTCAATAGTGATTATCCTCTCATGCTCAGGGATATAGGAAGAAAGAATATTAAGCAGAGTAGTCTTGCCTGATCCAGTACCACCGGAAACTAAAATATTCTTTCGTGACTTTACTGCTGCATCTATAAACTTAGCCATATCCGGCGTTAAGCTTTTGAATCTTTTTATTAAATCGTTTACGGTAAAACGTTCACGGGAAAATTTTCTAATGGTTAAGGTAGGCCCGGTTAAGGAAAGCGGCGGAATTACAGCATTTACACGAGAACCATCAGGGAGACGAGCATCAACATAAGGAGCAGACTCATCAATCCTGCGACCTAGGGGAGTAAGAATCCTCTCGATTACCACCCTTACCTGATCATTAGCAGTGAACTTCTTGCTAGTTAACTCTAGTTTTCCTCTTTTTTCTATATAGACCTGATCCTTATTATTGACCATAATTTCAGTAATTGAAGGGTCGCTTAATAATTCCTCTAAGGGACCAAATCCTAAAGCCTCATCAAGGATCTCTTTAGTTACCTTCTTCCTAATCTCTAAAGAAGAAATAAATCCTCCAGCTTCTTTACTAATAATATTAGAAACTATTTTCTCAGCCTTCCTTCTTAACTCTTCAGCCTTAGCAACATCAATAGTAAATGCTTCTACTGACATTCTCTTTAAATCCAACTCATCAATAAGCCTCTGATGTACTTTCCTTTTAAACCTTATTACCTGGTCTTCCTCTTCCTGCAGGCTGCTTCTCTTTGCTTTTTCACTAAGTCCCATCTTCTGCCAAAAGGCTTCCTTAGGGTCTTGAGTCTCCTCTTTAGTAACTCTTACATCAGCAAGAATCTTATGCTCTATATATAGATCTTTTTTCTCAATCAATAGATCAGCTAACTTATCAATTGCCAGAGCTGCCTTGGAGCTAGGACTATCTATAACAACTGGAATACCCCTATTAACAGCTAAACCAACAGTTTTTCCATCTGAAGGCACTAAAGCCACAACCTCTGAAGGAAGAAGTACTTTTATCTCTTGCCAACTTATTGAGCCTTTGCTCTCAGCACGATTAAGAATTGTTTTAATCATTTTTAAAGGAAACCCTAGACTCTGTAAGGTATCGAGAAGCCACTCAGTCTGATAAACCGACAAGATATCCGGGGTAAGAACTAAAAAAATGAGATTAGAAGAATCAAGGGTAGCAATTAAGTCATCACTCATATTGCTGCCAGCATCTATAAAAACATATTCAAATTCCTCACAAATAATAGAAAGAAAATCTTTTATCCCTTGTGGAGTTATCTGGGCTCTTTGAGACATTTTAGATATTGCCGGAAGGAAATGAAGATTGCTCTTATGACGGGCTAAGTAATTGCGGATGTTTCTCTTCTTACTTTTAAACTCTCCCAAATGATCAATGAAGCTAAACAAACAATACTTACTCTCGGTTCCTAAAAGCTTAGTGGTTGTCTGAGGAGCCCCTAGGTCTAAATCAAGGTAAAATACTTTTTTCTTCTTTAAGGAAAGACTAACCGCTAGATTTAAAGAAATAAGGGTTTTTCCAACCCCTCCCTTGGTACTAAAAAAAGAAATTACCCTGGCTTCCATTATCTTAATCTATTTCGTAAACTATGGGTACATTAATCCACAAGTCTTTTAGCTTGATATCGGAGGGGAATGGAGGGTATGGACTTAGAGATTCAGCTATCTTTAATACATTATCATCAAAAGAAAGATAGCCTGAGGATTCGCTAATTTTAATACCAAGGAGTTCTCCTTGGCTATTAAGATGTAATTTTACCTTTACTGATCCTTGCCACCCGGCTTCACGGGCTAGGTTAGGGTAATCCAAAGACTGAAAGATAGTCTTTTGAACTTCTAAAATATAATGGTTTAAAGATGCTTCTCCCTCTAAATACCGAGGTTCAACTCTTAACTTTTCCCAAGAAGGCGATTCTTTCGTTACTGCTATAATATTATCTTTCTTCTTTTTTCCTGAATTTATCAACCTAGGAACAAGAGAAATAACCAACTCTGTCTGGTCATCTTGATAATCCTTGGATCTAAATAGCGCTCCTAGAATAGGAATGTCGCCTAAACCAGGGACCTTGCTAATGTCATCTTTAGTAATCTTATCTTTAAATAAACCGGAGATAATAACTGCTTGGCCGGGTTCAAGACGCAAAACAGTAGAAGTACTTCTGGTAGTAAAAGACCTGATCGTTGTTCCGTCAGCACGTACATATTGGCCTTCAGTAGATAATTCTTTTACCTCGGTAGTTAAATTCAGTTTTATATCGCCTTCTTCAAGGACAATAGGCTGTATGTTTAACTTCACTCCATACTCTTTATACTCTACATCTTCAGCTACGGTATCGCCGCCAGAGGAAGCTGAAACTGTAACTACTGGTATTTCTCCTCCTACTAAAAAGTTAGCCTCTTCATTGGATAAACAGAGAAGTTTAGGTTTAGCCAAAATTTTACCTTTTCCCTCATTTACTGCAGCCATAAGCTGAACATCAAGGGCAGCTCTGGTAAAATCAACTATCCTGAAAACTTCTTTAAAGTTTCCGGTTGTTTCAGCAGAGGTGAGCTGAGTTAAGTCTGTCGGGGAAGAACCAGAGGTACCAGTCCAATTAAGACCAAAAGCCTTAGAAAAGCTCTTAGTTAACTCAAAGATATGGCAATCTACCTCTACCATTTGCCTGGCTTCTCCAACTACTAATAAATTATCAATACTTTCAATAAAAGGTTCAATGATTCTTTCTATTTGTTCTTTTTCTACAATTGTTACTTCTCCAATAACCATTACCTTGCCAGTAGCGTCATTCTTCTCAAAATAAACCTCTTCTATCCCCAACCTTTCATTAATCGCTCTGGCTAGCTTCTTTTTTAAAGCATCAGGGTCTTGGGCATAAACAGTAATATAGAATGTCTTCTCACCCTCACTATCCCAAACTGTCAGGCTAGTACTGCCAGCCTGTTTAGCTACAAGTATTATTTCTTTACTTGATACTGTGTCTACGTCAGCTATCTCAGGGTTCCTTACTGAGACCCTCTTAGGAGAATAGACTTCTAAAACCTTAATCCCGCCTACTATTAAAAATACCTCATCACTAATTTCCTCTAAGTCTAGAAACTGCGAAAAGGCTAGGCTTTGGGAAGTAATTAAGAATACACAAATTACTATTCTTAAAAATAGTTTTTTTAGCATTAATGCTCCTTTAATAACCTCGACGAAGTCGAGGGAATTAAACCCCGAGTATTCCGAGGGGTCTAATATGTTCCTTCAATTTATTTGCCTACAGCAACCTCTTCTTTTTGTGACCCTTTATAAATTTCTAAAGTTGCCTCTTTCGTCGCAGCTTGAGGAGGTTGGGCCCACATCCCTAATCTCTTCATAAGAGTCTCATAAGTAACCCCTCCTGAATAACCCATTTCCTGGGAAGAATCTAGAGGAGCCCTCAAGACTAAGCGAATCTTATGACCTGATTCTAAAACATAGGTAAGCAACTTTACCTCTTCCGACTTAAGAGCTAGTGTAACTGTATCAGCTGAACTGTCTGTTCTGTAAGGAGAAAGATTCTTGCCGGTAGCTAGAATTTTTACCCCTTGGAATAGAGTAACTACTAGATTCTGTCTTCCTCCAATAGCAAAAGTCCCAATAATATCAACATAATCATTAGGTTTTGTAAGCCCTTCAATGGAAGAAATCTTATCTACTGATACGGTCATCGCCCGCATACCCTTAGGAATCCTCTGGGAGAGAAACTTTGCCCCAGCTGCAACCCTTAACATATTACTATTTACATGCTGGCCCTTTAAGATATCTACCACTGCAAACTTGTTGATTGCTGAATCTGGAGTTGTTAAGTCTCCGGGTTGATAAGAGTTAGAACGAATTTTCTTTACGGCAATCATATTTTGGGTGACAGTGCTCTCTTTGGGTATATCAGCCCTAGCCACCACAACTTCTAATATCTCGCCTTTATTAACAAGTTGTTGAATACGTTCTTCATCTTTTTGTATCTTGGTATGAATTAGCATAATAGCAATAACTGCTAAACCAATCCCAATTATTAAATTCAACATCCTCTTGTCCATCTCTCTCCTTAATTTATTAGGTTACTGTTTATGACTAAATTCGCTTCAAACTTAGTTCTTATCTTATCCATTAGCTCACCAACGACATCTACAGTCTTTTGCCGAAGCAGAAAGTATTCCAAGTCGTTATATACCTCATTTAAAGACTCTGGCACTCCCTTCTGGATGTCTTCGACCTTAATGATGTAGTATTCTTTCTTATCGGGATCTTTAAAAATATTGGAAACTCCGTTCTTATCCAAAGTAAAAGCTATATCCCAAAACTTCTGAAATTTTACACCCTGTCGAGGTACTATATGCTCCTGGTCATCAATCTTTAAGAGTCCTCCGGCTGAGGCGGTCTCAACTATAGAGTTACGAGTAGCTACTGCGGCAAAATTTCCTCCGGTAAGAATCTCTACTAATACATCGGTAGCCTTAGACTTTGAATTGACCACTATTTCTCTAATTTTTCTTCTTTCTATGCTCTCTAATGACTTCTTGTATTCATTATTATATAGGTCTTCTACCTCTATTGGTGTTACCTTAACATCTTTAAGGGTATCATTAAGCAAAGCGAAGCCTAGGATTTCCACTGTATTTTTTCTTATATCGCTTACAATCCCCGGGTCTTCATCCAAACCTCTTTGTTTGGCTTCCTGAGCTAACAATTCCTTGCCAATTAAAACCTCTAAGTAAAATTTTTTGCCTCCCTCAGAACTTAAATCAATTTTTTCAATCTGGGCAGGAATAAAGGTATTGGCTACAATTCCTAATGCTTCTATAAGAATATTAGTGTCTCCGTTATTTAGCCTGACCAATACATCTACCTGCTTATCAAATTCATTAATTGTTAATGCCCAGTCATTTATCTTGGCTAGAATAGGCCCAGTTGATCTGGCTACAACAGGAGCTTTTGTACTTGAACTTTTCTTAGGTAGGGACAATAAATCACAACCAGTAAGAGTTAAAATAAAAAGAATACCTATAGCAATAGAATACACTTTCTTCATCGAAATCTCCCTCTCTTTATCAGTAACTCTTTAAATTCCTTATATTAAGTTTAACAACAGAGAGGCCTAAAATCAAGCTTTTTTTGTTGCTTTTATTAAAGTTATGGTTTAGAATATTAAGCAAATGAAAAAATCTTTACATATTATTTTAGATACCAGTATTTTTGTTAACCCTGATTCCCGGACCTACTTCGGTAATACCCCCGGAGAGGCTCTATCTAACTTTCTAGATCAACTAAAAGATAAAAAACAGATCAACTGCTATATTCCTCCCTCAGTATATGAAGAATTAGCTAAATTTATAGATAAATTGCCGCCAACCCAGAAAACTATTCTTATTAACAAAAAGCCTCCTTCTTCTTACCAAACCCCGGTTCCAGCCATGCTAGTATATGAATTTATTGAGGAAATGCGCCTGAGAATCAATAAGGGCCTGCGAATAGCCGAAAAATATACCCGCAAAGGCCTAAATAACCCCGTGCCAACTAAAGAAGCGAGAAATGAGGATCTGGTAAAAAAGTTACGGGAGGAATATCGTACGGCTTTGCGTGAAGGAGTCATTGACAGCAAAGAAGACTTTGATTTAGTCTTACTAGCTAAAGAACTAAATGCTTACCTAGCTACTTCTGACTTAGGATTAGTAACCTGGGCTAGAAAGCTAGGTATAACCTGCATAACCGCCCAAGAATTAAAGGAATTAATAACTTAATCTTTAATGATAGAAGTGATAATTTCGTGGATAATATCCTGAATGGTAATTATTCCGTAAATCTTCTCGCCCTTTAGAACCAGAGCAATACTTTCCTTTTTGGACTTTAATCTTGTAAAGATTTGATGGAGCTTTTGATTAAACCCAACTTTAGCTATCGGTCTTATGGATTGCTGCCAGCGAACTGCGCCCTGGTAGAATAAATCGTAAATATTTATATAACCGACAATATCTTTATTTTTGAATACCGGATAACGGGTAAAACGGTGTTTCTTGACTGTAGCAAGAATAGTCTTATAAGTATCAGTATAATCAAAAGCAACTATTCTCTTGGTTCTCACACAAACATCTTTAATCTTATCGCTTCTAAATTCAAAAACCTCTTCAATGGCCTCCTTCTCGCCCTTATCAATTCCGCCTTCTTTCTCTATCTCCTCAACTAGCGATTTTATCTCTTCTTTAGTCACGAAGAAAGAACGATACTTAGCTTTCTTTACAAAGATCTTTACTAAGAATTTACTAGCTAATTCAACGCTTTTTACTAGGGGTAAAAACAATTTCTCAAAGAAACTAATTAAACCTACAACTTTACAGCTAAAATCTTCCTTAAAAAACCGGCCGATATTCTTAGGTATTAGCTCAGCAAAGATTACTACTAAAGGTGCGAATATAAAGGTTATCCATAGGTTACTTGACCTCACACCTGAATTAATCAAAAAGAAAGTAATAAGACTAGAACTCAACACTACCGATATATTTGTTCCCACTAAAGTGGTAACTAAAAATCTCTCAGGATTTAAGATAAACTCATAGACCTTCTTGGCTTTTCTGTCCCCCTTATTTTGGCGATGGCGTAACTTAATTGTAGGTGAAGAGATAAAACTTATCTCACTAGCAACAAAGAAACCCTGCAAGATGATAAAAATTAAACAACCCAATAAGTATAAGTAACTCATATCTTTAGCTAATCTTTTTATTTTTTATCTCTAAAATTACGCTTACGATTCTTCTAGCAGTAGCTCTCTCAATAGTAAACTCTACATTCTTGAATTTCAACTGGTCACCATGCTTAGGAATCTTCTCCATCTTAGAGAGTAAGAATCCAGCGATAGTATCTTCTTCCTCGGGAAGATTTAAATCTAACTCTAAATTTACTGTCTTAACATTTGTCTTTCCGTAAACTCTGTGTTTTTCCTGATCAATCTTCTCTATTGGTTCCTGAACGCTTTCAAACTCATCATAGATTTCGCCAAATATCTCTTCGATAATATCCTCAGCAGTAATTAACCCTTCAGTCCCTCCATACTCATCTAAAACAATAGCTATTCTTTCACCTTTCTCTAGGAATAATTTAAGGATATCGTCTATTCCTTTACTCTCAGGAATAAGCATTGGTTTGTGTAAAAACTGATGATAATCCTTATCCGGCTCTAGAAAAACATCCTTAGCATAGAGAATGCCGACAATATTATCCAAAGAACCTTCAAATACAGGAAATTTAGAGTGTTTTTCCTTACGCAAGAGGCCTATTACATCCTTTTGGCTTAAATTATTATCAATCCCTTGGATGTCAATGCGAGCAGTTAATATCTCACTAGCCTGAGTATCTTTAAACTCCAAAACATAGCTAATCATCTCCTCTTCTTGAGCTGAGATCTGACCATCCTTCTTACTCAAAAGAAGTGCGGTCTTAAACTCCTCATCGCTTAAGATGGATTTCTTAGGTTTGCGAATAATAATCGAGGAAAAAAACTTTACTATTCTCTCAATGATAATGATAAAAGGATAAAAAACTTTAGAAAAAACACTCAAAATAGGAGAAAGAAATAAGGCTAACTTCTCAGCTGCATATATTGCTATTGTTTTAGGAAAAATCTCTCCTAAAAAAAGAATAAGCGTGCCGCTAGCTAAGACTGCTACAAAAAAACCTTTATTACCCCAAGTCTGAACACAGATAGCTGTAGCTAAGGAAGACAATCCGATATTAACTAGCGAGTTACCAAAAACAATAGCCGAAAGCAAACGGGTTGGCCGATCCAGAAGATTCTTAACTACTTTTCCCCTAGGATACTTCTCGGCTATCCGGTTTAGTTTCAAGTTGCTTAGAGAGAATATAGCAGTCTCAGAACTAGAGAAAAAAGCTGAGAGAATAATAAAAAATAGAAATAAAAAAATATTAATTAACATTTCCGACATTTCCTAGATAAACATAACGCAGGCCGGCTTTCTTGCCTAAATCTTCTGCCCTTTTTAAACTCTCTATCGTTGTGGGCTTCTGATCTAAAAACTGATAATCAGGATGAAAACGGCTTATATGCCAAGGGATATTCTTATCAACACTAGCAATAAAACTAACTATATCCAATAACTCTGAACCAGAATCATTCTGGCCAGGAATGATTAAGGTAGTTATCTCTATCCAAATACCTAACTTCTTAGCAAGTTTAATAGAATCTAAAACCGGCTGCAAATGGCCTTTACAGTTTTTTGTATAGAACTCCTCTCGAAAACTTTTAAGATCTATATTTGCAGCATCTAAATAAGGGTTTATGGTCTCCAGAGTTTGCCTGTTCATATAGCCATTAGTTACAAAAATATTCTTTAACCCGGCTTCTTTAGCTAGTTTAGCAGTATCATAAGCATACTCAAAGAAAATAGTTGGTTCAGTATAGGTATAAGAAATACTCTGGCAACGATTTATTTTTGCTTCCTTTACTACCTCTTCCGGCATCAATTCGTAAATCTCCCCGGAACCCTCTCGCTTAGAGACCTGTGAAATCTGCCAATTTTGACAAAAACCGCAGCGGAAGTTGCACCCTACGGTAGCTATAGAAAATGATAGGCTGCCTGGTAAGAAGTGATATAGAGGTTTTTTCTCAATAGGGTCTACATTAGCAGCTGCTACCTCAGCATAAACTAATGTATTTAAGGTGCCTCGAGTATTCTGCCGAACTCCACAAAAGCCAAATTGGCCTGAGGCAATCTTACAATTGTGAGCACAGAGATAACAATATACTCCTTCTGCTTCTCCTTTTCTATAGAGCATTGCCTCTCTTATCATTTTTTTCTTAAGTTTCAAGCCCCAAGACAATCTTTAGATAATCTGGCCAATAGGTAAAGAAGGTCAGATAATCTATTTAGATAAACTAAAATGTACTTATTGCTAAGAAGCTTTTTTCTGCCTAAAGTAACAACTCTTCTCTCAAGCCTTCTGGCTATAGTTCTAGATATATCTAAGACACTAGAGACTGAACTAGCACCAGGAAGTTGAAAACACCTTGTTTTTAAACCTTTTTTCCTCTCTAAGCCTAGTATAGCTTTATTGAGACAATCAATAAAACTACTATCTATTCTCCTCTTAAGCTTCCCTAAAACTTTATCTTCACTTACTAGCTCACTACCTAATATAAATAAATCTTTTTGGATTGACTCGATAACACCACTTATCTTCTTATTCTTAATCATACTCTTTGCTAGGCCAAGATAAGAAGATAACTCATCAAGGGTGCCACAAGCTTCCATTCTTGCATGGTCCTTACTCACACACCTACCTTGATACAAAAAGGTCTTACCCTTATCGCCCTTTTTTGTTACTATGCCCATGGACTTCTCTCCTTTAAAGTTAAAACTTAATTATAATACCTTGATTAATTTCATTCACCTAATTAAGAAAAAATTAACCCTAAAGCCTCTTGCCTACTCTTAGCATTGCTTCTAAATACACCTCTTACTACTGAAGTAGTAGTCAATGCTCCTGGTTTCTTTACTCCGCGCATAGACATACAAAGATGTTCAGCTTCAATCACTACCATTACACCTTTAGGTTTTAATTTCTTCATAATTACATCAGCGACCTCTGTGGTAAGCCGCTCTTGTACCTGAAGCCGTTTAGATAAAATATCTACAACCCTAGCTATCTTGCTTAGACCAGTTATTCTCTTATCAGGAAGATAAGCTACGTGAGCTTTACCGATAAAGGGAAGAAGGTGGTGCTCACAGATAGAGTATAAAGAGATATTCTTTAGAAGAATAATCTCGTCATGCTTTTGTTCCAGAATAACCTCAAGTTCACTACTAGCATTCTTAAATTGTCCGGCCAGAATCTCTTCATACATTTCGGCAACCCTCTTGGGAGTTGCGGCAATGTCTTTTAACTTTAGGTTAGCACCTACTGCCTCTAAGACTAAACGAATTCCTTTTTCAATCTTTTTCTTATCCATATCTCCTCCTACTTTCCAATACAAAAATTACTAAAGATACTCTTTAAAATCTCTTCTGAGAAGACCTCACCGCTAAGCCGGCCTAAATGATCTAAACAGATTTTTAACTCGATATTTATGAAATCTATTGGTCGAGATTCTTTCAAAAAGACCTTTATCTGATTAAGGCTTAAAGCTAGCTCTTTTAAGATTTGTTTCTGATATTGACTCAAGAAAACAATACTCTCACGATCTACTCCTTCCCTGTAAACTTTTCGGTAAACCACCTCCTCTAAATCTCCTAAGCCCTTACTCCTTAACGTGCTCATTTTTACTATTGCTCCCTTAGGACTTGGTACTTTTTTAAGATCCAGACGCTGGGTAAGGTCAGACTTATTTATTACAAAGATTACATTTTTCTTTCTTACTTTCTCAAAAAGAAATAAATCTTCCTTTTCTAAACGCCGCGAGCCATCAAGAACAAGGATGGCTAAATCACACTCTGAAAAAATACTTAAGGCCTTCTTTACGGCTTTCTTAGCAACTAAGTCTTTGGGTTCAAGAATTCCGGCCGTATCGTAAATCCGCAAAGGAACCCCCCTTATACTTATAGTCTCTTCAACAACATCACGGGTAGTGCCGGATAATCTGCTCACAATAACTCTCTCTTCTTTAAGCAACCG
>CAZHVO010000029.1:0-11783 GCA_964536195.1 uncultured Planctomycetia bacterium | reverse complement strand
TTCCTGTTTTTTTTAAAAAATCGCGGTTGAGGCTTAGCCTCAACCAAAGTACCACCCCGAAAAGGTACTCGTTATCAGGGGCTATATTTATACATATTTGTGTTGACAATACAAATATGTATGATATATTTTTATTATGAAATACTTTCCAAGAATTATCGAAAAAACGATTAAAGATTATTTAACCATATTCCCCGCAGTAGGTATTACCGGTCCGAGGCAGTCAGGAAAGTCCACTACCCTTCAGAAAGTATTTGGGCGTCAATACCGTTATGTTACCTTTGATGACCCTTTGGCGGTCAATTATTTTGAAAATGATCCCCGCGGGTTTATGGAAAAATATGGGAATAAAGTTATTTTTGATGAAGTACAGAAATCTCCGGAAATATTCCACTACTTAAAGCTCGCTATTGACCGGGACCGGCAGAATACCGGAAAGTTTATCCTCACCGGGTCAAGTCAATTTTCTTTTATCAAACATATTACAGAGTCATTGGCCGGCAGAATCGGCCTGCTGTCTCTTCTTCCCTTTCAGAGGCGGGAAATCGGAAAGGATTTACGGCCGAAACAAATCCTTAAGGGAAGCTATCCGGAATTGGCCGGCCGCAAATACTTTAAGGCCAAAGAGTGGTATGCGGCCTATGTAAACAATTATATTGAACGCGACGTGCGCTCTTTGTATAATGTGGGAAATTTACGCGATTTTCAGCGTTTTATCAATCTTTTAGCCGCCAGGGTAGCTCAAGAACTCAATATGAGCGTATTGGCTAATGATTTAGGGGTCAATGTTAAAACAATTCAGCATTGGATTTCCATCCTTGAAGCCAGTTATATAATTTTTCTTCTGCCTTCTTACCATAAAAATCTGGGTAAACGCATAATCAAACGTCCCAAACTATATTTCTACGACACAGGACTTATTTGCTATTTAACCGGAATTAAAGACGAAGATACTCTTTTCCGCGGGCCGCTGGACGGGCCGATTTTTGAAAATTATGTCATATCGGAAGTAAAAAAAATAATATTGCATGAAAATCTTGATACCCACGCGTTTTATTTTCGCAGTAATCTCGGTTTAGAAAGCGATTTAATCCTTGAAGATAGAGAGAAAAAAATAATCAAGTTTGTTGAAATCAAGTCAGGAAAAACAGCCACATATGCGATGGTTAAGAATTTGAAAAAACTCGTAGCGCTTGAGCAGCAATCAAAACATATTGCCAAGGTAAAAGTAACCGGCTGTCTGGTTTATAGAGGGAAGGCCGAAGAGCCTTTGGGCGGTATTCAATTGCAAAATGTTTCCGATTTTCTTTTGTAGCAATGCCGGGTTTCGGCATTTGGCATCAGTAGTGTAAACGGTGGAGAGCAGAGCTCCACAGAGAAAAAGGGGGATAGATTATGAAAAAACTTATTGTTTTGGCTTTGTTGACTTCACTAGCTTCAAGCTGTATTTGGTTTGAACAAAAAGAAAAACCAGCTATTAAAATAGGCAAAATCGAGATAAGTTCCCAACGGTTTCAACGGGAATTTGAATTGTCTAGTTTTGCAACCGAAGGCAAAAAGAAAGATTTCCTGGACACATTCATTTCGAGAAAGATTATTTTGCTTGAGGCGGAAAAGTTAGGATTAAATAAAGATCCGGAATTTTTGCGTGATGTACAAAATTTTTGGGAACAGTCTCTTCTTAAGCTTGTTATTGGTAAGAAAATAAAAGAATTGGTTCTAGATGTAAATATTGATGAAAAAGAAGTTCTATCTTACTATATGAAAAATAAGGATAAGGAGTTTGCCGATAAAGAATTCAATCAAGTAGATGATCAAATAAGAGGGATGTTGCTAAGAGATAAACAGCAAGATACTATAGGGGATTGGTCCGATTCTTTGAAAAGAGATGCCGAGGTTGTTATAGATTATGAACTTTTAGGGATAGATTCGAATTAGGAGGGATAGCTATGAAAGAAAAATTTAAAAGAAGGAATTATTTTATCGATAAAACTTTTCAGAGTAAATTTATGATTAAGTTTTGCCTAATAGTTATAATTTCGTCGGTGTTAATTATTGGCCTCTTGGTTTTTCTTTCCAAAGGCTCAACAACCGTAGCTATAGAGAATACCGAAGTAGTTGTTAAAAGAACTGCAGATTTTATCCTACCGGTGATAATTCAAACCGTACTTTTTACGTTTTTATTTTCAGCAACAGCTGTGTTGGCATTAACAATGATAGTTTCCCATAAAATGGCCGGGCCGCTTTTTAGATTAAAGAATGAGATAGATATTATAAAAGACGGCGATTTTAGAAGAAATTTCAATATTCGCGGTAACGATCAATTACAAAAGTTTTCTCAATCGCTGAACGAAATGCATATCTCCTTGAAAGAAAAGCACTTAGGCCTGAAAGAAAATTACAAAAAATTAAAGGATTATTTAGAGCGCAAGGATTATACTTTGTCGGTAGAAGACAAAGTTGAGCTTATCAAAACCCTGCAGGCAGTAGAGCGAGGATTAGACGAATTTAAGGTTTAATGAAGAATTTTTTGCTTCTTTTTATTTTCATCTTGATCTCTTTTTCTGCTTTTTCCCAGGCAGAAAACCTTTCGCTTTGTGCTCAAGGGAAATATTTTTCAATATACGGCTACAAAGGGTTAGATAAGGATTCTTTGTTACAAAAGATAGATTATCTCTATTTTGGGAATATTGATAGTATTCTTGGCCAAGATGGCTTTGAAGCGAAATCTTCTTTAGCAAAAGCAATAGATGGCCTTTATCTGGAAGTCTCCGATATCTTAGATATACATATATATAGCTTTCATGGAAAGATCGTGATAGTTCCTGACCAAAAGTATATAAAAGCTATAGCTAAATCATGCTTTGAAGGAGATTTTCCCGAGAGATCTTTTTGTTTGCCGGCGAAAAATACAGTATATATATCTTTTTCTGATTTAACTGTCGGTATGCTTGGCCATGAAATTGCCCATTTGATTATCTCTAATTATTTTGTAGTTCCGCCTCCGATAAAAGTTCAGGAAGTTTTAGCCGGTTATGTAGAGTATAAGTTACAGAAAAAGACCGGAAAATAATCCCCCATAATTACAATATTTCCTTAAAAGCAGGTGTTTTTCCCAAAAATCAACCCTAAAAATTTAAATTGAGTATTTTTTAAAAATACCATATAATAAAGTAAGATAATAGAAGATGATGAGTATGTATGGTGCTGTGCTTGTAATCTTTTAGACTAATAACCATTATAAAGAGGAGGGATGATACAAAGCGGTACATGTTAGGGGTTTTGAGTTTATTTTGGAGTTAAGTTTTCGAAACTAAAAAAGGTGAGTGTAAGGATGAGCGAAGAGAACAAAATTTACGTAGGTAATTTAGAGTATAGCGTTGATGAGGCTGCATTAAAGAGCTTTATCGAGGGTAAAGGTCTTCAGGCAAAAGAGGTAAAGGTAATAAATGATAAGTATACCGGAAGATCTAAAGGTTTTGGATTTGTAGCTTTTGAGACTGACGAAGAACTTCAGAAAGCAATTGAAGCTTTAGATGGCCAAGACTTAAGCGGAAGAGCCTTAAAGGTAAATAAGGCTAGACCGCCTAAACAGGGGTTTGACCAGGAAAGAAAGCCTAGCTACTAAAGCTATATTTAGATAAATTAGACAAGGACATATCCCGCTTATTATATTTTTTTTAAATGGGGGTGTGTCCTTTTTAATTTCTCCCCCTTTTTTTAGGGCTTGACGCATTTTAGCCAATATGTTAATATCTTATGGTTCGACTCCGCTCACCATTATCCTGAGCAAGCGAAGCGCGTCGAAGGATTAGCCTATGTTAGCAGTAGTTGAGATCAGTAAAAAGCAATACCTGGTAGAAAAAGGCGATACTCTCGAGGTCCAAAGGCTAAAGGGCCAGAAGGATAAGATCACCTTTGATAAGGTTCTTCTTCTAGCTGACGCTAAAAAAATAAAAATCGGGACTCCTTATGTCGACAAGGCAAAGGTAGAAGCCCAAATAATGGAGGAAAAGAAAGGCAAAAAGGTTATAGTGTACAAGTACAAGCGTAGGAAAAAGTACCGCATAAAAAGAGGACATCGTCAGATTTACACTGCTATTAAGATTACCCGCATTGCTACATCACCTTCTCAAAGTTCTGCAAAGTGATAATCGATAAAGTAACAATCTATCTTCGTTCAGGCAAAGGGGGAGAGGGCTGCTCAAACTTAACCAATCTCTCTTCACGTAAGGTGATTTCTTCCGGTGGAGACGGAGGCAAGGGTGGAGATGTTATTTTAAGAGTTAGCCGCCATCTCTATGATTTAAGTAAGTTTAAAGGCAGCAAGAAGTTTATAGCTGCTGATGGGGAGCGGGGAAGGGCTAGAAACCAAAAAGGTAGAGACGCCGAGGACTTAATTGTTAATGTTCCTTCAGGAATACTGGTTCTAAAGGATGATAAGGTAATCGCTGATTTAGTCGGAGAAGGCAGAGAGTTTCTAATCTGTGGGGGTGGAAGAGGTGGTAAGGGCAATTATAAGCGTGATTACACCTTACCAGCCCAAGGACCCCAAGAGAGAGAAGTAACCTTAGATTATCGTATTCCTAATGATGTAGCTATTTTAGGATTTGCCAATAGCGGAAAGACCTCTTTTTTTAATGCCTTAACCGGACAGAAGCGTAAGGTAGCAGAATATGCTTTCACTACTACCACTTGTTTTTGGGCAAATAGTGATTATGATTTTGAGAGATTCGTAGTTTTAGATACTCCGCCTTTTAAGAAGAGTAAAGATTCCTCACCCCTAGAAGAAAATAGATTCTTAAGACATATTTTTCGTAGTAAAATACTCTTATTGCTAAGCGATAAGGCATCAGCTGAGGATGATTTTAAGAGCTTAGAAAGGGAGATTTCCCGATTTGACAGTTCTTTACTAAAGACGAAAAAAATTTTTTACTTGTTGTCGAAAATTGATACAATAGATAGGAAGAGTAAGAGAGGGTTTTTAAAAATATCAGTAAATAAACCCGAAACTATCGAGGCTGTTAAGGAGAAGATATCTAAGAGTTTAGGCGATCTGTAATCTAAGGCAGGTATTATGGCGAAAGGTGCAAAAAAAATTGTAGTAAAAATCGGCAGTAGCGTTATTGCCCCTGGGGGTAAGCGGGATTCAGATCTAGTCTCGCGACTCATAAAGGATATCCTTTTAGTTGAGGAAAAAGGCTATAAGACTATTTTGGTTAGCTCAGGAGCAATTGCTTGCGGTCTAAACCAACTTAAATTAAAAAATAAACCTAAGGATATGCATAAACTTATGGCTGTCTCTTCTTTGGGTCAGATCATATTAATGGATATGTTTAATGACAAATTTAAAAACCATAAACGGATATGTGCTCAAGTTCTTCTTACCTGGGATGATTTTGATAATCGTAAGCGCTACATGAATATCCGTAAAACAATTGAACAGCTCTTAGCAATTAATGCTATACCGATAATAAACGAGAATGATGTTGTCTCTCATGAGGAGATTGGTATTGGTGATAATGATCGTCTTTCAGCATTCGTAGCTGATTTAATTGGAGCCGAACAGCTAATAATTCTCTCAGACATAGAAGGTTTACTTGATGGCGAGAGATTAGTTAAAGAAGTCGCTCAGATAGACGATAAGGTAAGAGCCTTAGTCAAAAAGCAGGATAAGACTCATACTAAAGGCGGTATGGATACAAAACTCCAAGCAGCAACAAAAGCTAATCTTTCGGGAATAAGCACAGTAATCGCCAATGGCCGAAGAAAGGATGTTATTTCAAACATAATAAAGGGTGAGGGTATTGGCACTTTATTCCTGCCAAGTCACAAAATTGAAAGATCGCGTAAACGCTGGATTGATAGTAAACAGATAAAGGGCATAGTTATTATCGATGATGGAGCTAAAGGTGCTTTATTAAATAGAGGTAAGAGCTTGCTGGCCGTAGGTATCAAGCGAGTTGAAATGAATTTTAATAAAGGCGATGCAGTTGTAGTAATTGACAGCCAAGGAGAAACCATAGGCTGCGGACTAGTGAATTATAATTCCGATGATCTTAAAAGTGTTGGGAATAAGCGTTTTGAAAAAGAAGTAATCCATAGGGATAACTTTGTTAAGGCAGCTGATGGTTGGGTTTACCATAAAAATAAAAAATAAACGAGAAATTTATATGAGTACTTACGTTAAAAAATTAGTAAAAGAAGCTAAAGCAGCCAGTTATAAGCTAGCAAAACTAACTACTGCCCAGAAGAATAAGGCTCTTAAAAACATGGCTAAAGCTATATTAAAGGAAAAGAACTTTATTCTGCGTGAAAACAGAAAAGATATTACCCAAGCTATCAACAAGAAGCTAAAAAAGAGTTTTATTGACCGGCTCTCCTTAGACAATAAGCGCCTGAAAGAGATGAGTGCTTCTTTAGCGGCAGTAGCAGGCTTAGCTGATCCTGTTGGCCAGACTATTTCAACAAGAAAAAGGCCTAATCAAATGGTAGTTAAAAGGGTCAGGGTCCCCATAGGTGTTGTTTTAATCGTTTATGAGGCAAGACCGAATGTCACTAGTGATTGTGTCGGTCTATTATTTAAAACCTCTAATATTGGGATATTAAGAGGAGGAAGTAATGCCATAAATTCTAATAAGGCTATAGGTAAAGTATTAGAGAGAGCTTTAGAAAAGAGTGGTGTTAAATTTCCGGTATTTTTTGTGGTCGGGAAAACAGACCATAAAGTAGTAAGCCAACTCTTAAAAGCTGATCAACATATTGATTTAGTTATTCCTAGAGGCGGAGAAGCCCTGATAAGAAAAGTTGCTGATATTTCACGGATACCAGTAATAAAACACTATAAAGGAATATGCCATATCTATATAGATAAGAGGTTTGACCTAAGCCAAGCTTTAAAGATCTGTGTAAATGCCAAGGTCCAAAGACCTTCGGTCTGCAATGCTGTCGAGACTATTCTTATTCACCAAGATGGGGCCAAGAAGTTCTTACCACTCCTAAAGAAAGAATTTGATAAATGCGGCGTTGAGATACGAGGGGATTCTAAAACAGTAAAACTATTACCGGGTATAAGCAAGGCAAATAACAAGGATTGGACCAGAGAGTATCTTGATTTGATTATTTCAATAAAGGTTGTAGGCTCAATTCAGGAAGCAATTGAGCATATTAATCGCTATGGTTCACACCATACTGACAGTATCCTTACTAAGGACCTTAGCAATGCTAATAAGTTTGTAAGAGAGGTGGATTCTGCCTGTTGCTTTAGTAACATTTCTACCCGTTTTAGCGATGGTTATCAATTTGGTCTGGGAGCAGAAATTGGTATTTCTACTGACAAGCTTCATGCCCGAGGACCAATGGGGCTAGAAGAGCTAACCACATATAAGTATGTGGTTGTAGGAAACGGGCAAATAAGAAAATAATATTATGAAGATAGGGATACTCGGAGGAGCATTCAATCCGCCTCATGCTGGTCATCTTATTATAGCCCAAGACATCTTAGATGCTCTTAAGTTAGATAAGGTTTTTTTTATTCCGGTGAGCACATCTCCTCATAAAAAAAGCAACGGTGTTAGTGGGCAATTAAGGTTAGAGATGGTAAAGCTGGCAACTGCAGGCAATGAGGCCTTCGAAGTCTTAAGTATAGAGATAGAGAGAGGTGGTATCTCTTTTACTATTGATACTGTTAGGGAATTAGCGAAAAGCTATCCTGAAGATGAACTTTACCTTATTATTGGTTCAGATCTAGCAAATGAATTTTCTTCTTGGAAGAACTACGAAGATATTAAGAAAGAGGTAAAGGTAGTAGTGGCTAATCGTAAGGAATATCCCTTAGAGAAGGAGAGTTCTCATCTGGCGGTAGATATCCGGCAGATAGAACTATCTTCATCTCAAATACGGGAATCAGTAAAAAATGAGTCTTCGATAAGAGACTTAGTCAAGAGAGAAGTAGCTGATTACATACGAGAACACAATCTTTATAAGAGCGAAAAGGAGGAGCAATGATTAAGTTTGGCACAGATGGATGGCGAGCAATTATAGCTGAAGATTTTACTTTTGAAAATGTAAAGATTGTTTCTCAAGCAATCGCTGATTATCTTAAGTCAGGTAAGGGGAAAGCTAAGAGCAGGAGAGTTGTTATTGGCTATGATCGTAGATTCCTATCCAAGGAATTTGCCAGGACAGTAGGATGTGTTTTAGCAGCCAATAAAATAAAAGTTACTTTATCAAATAGGGATGTGCCTACTCCAGCTGTCAGTCTTCATTGTCGAAATAGGAAGTATGATTTAGGGGTTATGATTACAGCCTCTCATAATCCGGCCAGATTTAATGGCTTAAAGATTAAAACTTCTAAGGGCGGTTCTGCTGATAAGTCTCTTACCGATAAGGTCGAGAGCCTTTTTGGTAGGTGTAAGCCTAAGTATATTGATATAGCCTTAGCCAAGAAGAAGAATCTATTAGTCTTAGAAGATTTAACTGTTGATTATATGGATTTCTTGGGAAAATTCATAAATGTAAAAAGAATAAAAAAACTAAAGCTAAGAGTCTTAGTAGATGTAATGTATGGTTCCGGGGATAACTTTGTTGAGAGAATTCTCGGTAAGAGCAATATTAGAATAGATTATTTGCATAATGAAATAAATCCTTCTTTTGGCGGAACTCGTCCTGAGCCGATAGTCAGCAGCTTAGGAGAACTCATAGCTGAGATGAAAAAAGGAAAATATGACTTAGGAGTAGTCTTAGATGGTGATGCTGATAGAATTGCTATGGTTGACGGTAAAGGCAATTACATAAATGCCCAGGTTATCTTACCTCTCCTAGCTATCCATATGATCAAGAATAGAAAGGTTATAGGCGGAATTGCTAAGACAGTTGTCGGTAGCAATGTCATTGATAAGGTGGCTCTTTCATTAGGGGTGGCTTGTTATGAGACCCCGGTAGGTTTTAAATACATATCTAATCTATTTGAAAATAATCTGGTTTGTATTGGTGGAGAAGAAGCCGGAGGGATTGGTTTTAAAGGTTATATTCCTGAAAGAGATGGTTCAGCAGCATTTCTCCTTCTTTTGGAGATGATTGTTAGCGAAGGTAAAAAGTTCGATACCATCTTAGCTAATTTCTATAAGAAATACGGCCGTTATTACTATAGCCGCACAGCTATTCCAATAAAAAGTATACGAAAAAGTTTATCAGATATGAAATTACCAACTTCGCTTTTGGGCAAAAAAATTGAAAGAGTGAATACTCTTGATGGAATAAAGTTAATAGCTAGAGATTGTTGGCTTATGTTTAGAAAATCAGGGACAGAGCCAATTGTAAGAGTTTACGCTGAGAGCAAGAGTAGGAAAGAAGCTGAAAAGCTTGTTGCTTTAGGTAAGAGAAAAGTTTATGCTCTATAGGATATCTACTACGTTAGTCTATTGCTATTTGAAATTATTTTACAAGCTTGATATAAGAGGAAAAGAATCTATTCCCAAAAAAGGGCCTTTTGTCTTAGCGGCAAATCACCTAAGCAACTTAGATCCACCTCTTATAGCGGCTATTTCTCCTCGTAAGGTAGGTTTTCTTGCTAAAAAGGAGTTATTTAACACCATAATAACTGCTTTTTACTTTAAGAATGTAGGTCTATTGCCTTTAAAGAGAGGGCAGAATGATATTGGGGCTGTGCGCTTAGCCCTTAAGGTGCTGAAGAGTAAACCTTTGACTATTTTTCCCCAAGGTACACGTGGGGTTAGTCTGGAAGCAGCCAATAACGGGGTAGGTTTTCTTTGTAAGAAGGCCAAAGTTCCTGTAGTTGCAGCAAGAATTTACGGAACTGAAAAAAAGTCTTTTAAAGAGCTGAATTTTTTCAACAAAGGCAAAATAAGGGTTATTTTCGCTAGAGTTGACAATATAGAAGAGGGTGATAATCATGAGAATATTACCCGAAAAGTCATGGATAAGATAAAAAGTCTTTAAACCCCGTTAGAGATAGGTTGCTTTTAGGCAACTATGAATCTCTAACGGGGTAAAGAGGTTATCATTGACAAAGGTAGCTATTTAGGAGATAATTGTAAAAATTTTTTAAGGAGGACTAGATAAAAATGGAAAATGTATCTACAGAATTGGCAAAAGCTTATTACGATTCGATCAAGGAATTAAAAGAAGGGGAGATTATAAACGGCAAGGTTATTGTTGTAAATCCTACTGAGGTTGTAGTAGATGTTGGCTACAAGTCTGAGGGGGTAATCCTTCGTGAGGAGTTTAAAGGAGTCGACATAGATAACCTAAAAGAAATTGATGTCTATGTCGAGAATGTTGAAGATGAGGAAGGAAAAATCGTCCTTTCTTTTAAGAGGGCTAGAGAGGCAAAAGGATGGCTAACTTTAGTTGATAGCTTCAAAGAAGGAGACTTGGTAGAGGGTATAGTCATACGCAAAGTTAGAGGCGGATATATCGTAAATGTCTTTGGAGTTGAAGGATTTCTTCCCCAGAGTCTATCTTCGTTTAGATCCTTTGAGGATAACGAGGTGATGACCAAGACATTTAAGTTCCAAATTATAAAGATGAATAAGCTTAAGGGCAGTTTTATTGTTTCTCGTAAAGATGCTGTTAGGGCAGAGAGAGAAGTTGCTCGCAAGAAGATTTGGGAAGAGCTTAAAGAAGGTGAAATAATAAAGGGACGGGTAAAGAGTATTACTAACTTCGGTGCCTTTGTGGACCTGGGAGGAGTAGACGGACTTCTTCATATAGCTGATATGAGCTGGAAGAAGATTACTCATCCTTCAGAGATTGTTGCTGTAGGAAATGATATCCAGGTACTAGTTTTAAGGTTTGATAAGGAGAAGGGTAAGATTTCTCTAGGCTTAAAGCAGACTACTCCTGATCCTTGGAAAGAGATAGGCGACAAGTTTCCGGTAAGTTCCGTAATCAAGGGAAGAATTACTAATATTCAAAATTACGGAATATTCGTAGAGCTAGAAAAGGGAATAGAAGGCTTAGTCCATATAAGCGAAGTCTCTTGGACAAAGAGGTTCATCAATTTGCAGGATGCCTTTGCTATTGGTGATAGCGTAGAGGCAAAGATAATCAGCGTTGATTCTGCCGAGAGAAAGATCTCTTTAAGCGTAAAACAATTAGAGAAAGACCCCTGGGAAAATGTAGAGAAACTAATCACTATTGACAGTGTAATTGCTGGCAAAGTCAGTGGTTTTGGGGATGGTTGTGCCTATATAGAGTTAGACAATGGTTTGGAAGGTATAATCTACAACGAAGATATTTCTTGGACCAAGAGACTCACTCGGGCCCAAGAAGTTTTAAAAAGAGGACATGGTTATGAGTGGAAAGTCTTAGGCCTAGACCGAAGCAACAAAAAGATTATTCTAGGCACAAAGCAATTAAAAGAAGATCCCTGGCCTCAGATCCTCGAGAAATTTCCTATAGGAAAAATCGTAGAGGGAGAAGTAATCAAGATTACTAATTTTGGAGTGTTTGTAGGCATAGATGAAGCTTTAGAAGGATTGGTTTTCTCCGGAGAGATAGAAAAGGAAGCCATGGAGAAGCTTAAACCCGGCGAGAAGATGAAGGTTAAAATAATAAAAATCGATCAGGGTTCAGCAAAAATCGGCCTTTCGGCAAAATTAGATGAAGAGCAAGATAACCCAACATCTTGAACTCATAAAAGAGAATTCAGTTGACTTAATTGCTGAGGAAGAGCTAGTCCTTAAGCTAGAAAACTCTTTTAGGAACAATAAGCCTCTTAAGCTAAAGATTGGCTTTGACCCCACCGCAAGCGGTGGGGT
>CAZHVO010000028.1:0-12114 GCA_964536195.1 uncultured Planctomycetia bacterium | reverse complement strand
GGGTTAGAGAAGCTGAAGGGTACGCCCTTGAAAAAGTTAACCAAGCTAAGGGTGATGCCAAAAGATTTCTTCTTATCTATGAGGAATATGCTCGAGCTAAAAACGTAACCTTACGGCGTCTTTATCTAGAACAGATGCAAAATATTTTAAGCAAGGCTGGCAAAAAATACATAGTTGATCCTAAAGAAAAAGGGATTTTACCTTTACTAAAACTAGGAAATGAATAACAAAAACTTAGGTTTAATTATTCCGATTATCATTGTGCTCCTTATCTTAGTAGGAAATCCTTTTTATATTGTTGGAGAAGGAAAACAAGCAATAGTTACTCAATTTGGCCAACCGATAGGTGAGCCAATAATTTCGGCCGGCCTGCACTTAAAGGTCCCTTTTATTCAAAAGATTACCTATTTTGAAAAGCGGGTATTGGAATGGGATGGATATCCCAGCGAAATACCTACAAAAGACAAAAGATATATTTGGATAGATACTACTGCCCGCTGGAAAATAGTCAATGCCTTAAAGTTTTTCAAATCTGTTGCCAACGAAAGAGGAGCTCATGCAATACTTGATGGCATAATTGACGCTGCAGTTCGTGATGCAGTTACGGCCCAAGATTCAGTCGAGGTTGTACGTTCAGACAACAGGCTAATTCAGATAATTCAGGAACAAAAATTAATGCTGAACGAAGAGTTTATCGATGAAGGAGCCTTGGCAACAATAAAAATGGGCCGAGAAAAAATTAGGAAAGAAATTATCGAAAAAGCAAAAAGCGACTTAGGTACCCGTTATGGTATTGAACTTATTGATGTAAGAATTAAGAGAGTAAACTATATTGAAAAAGTACGGCTAAACGTCTACGAAAGAATGATTGCTGAGCGAAGACGGGCTGCCGAACAGTATCGTTCAGAGGGAAGAGGTATTCGTGCCGAAGTCGAGGGAAAAACCGAAAAAGAGCTCAAAGAAATCTTATCCCAAGCTTATAGAAAATCTCAGGAAATCAAAGGTGGCGCTGACGCTGAATCTACTAAGATCTATGCTGATGCCTACAATAAAGACCCTGACTTTTTCTCTTTCCTAAAAACCTTAGAGACATATAGTGTAACCGTAGACGGAAATACAACTATTATTCTTACTACTGAAGGGGAATACTTCAAATATTTGACTAACATCTCTCCGTAAAATGCCTTTCCCTAAAACCTAAGAAAAGGTAGAAATGAATACAGCCATTTTACTTATTTCTTGTCCGGACCAAAGAGGCATTACCGCCAATATCACTAACTTCGTCTATAAGAACAACGGCAATATTGAGCACGCCGACCAACACATTGATTCTCAATTCAATACTTTTTTCATGCGTATTGAGTGGTCCCTGGATGGTTTCAGACTATCTAAGGAGGAAATAGCTAAAGAGTTCTCGATCCTGGCTACCCAGTTTAAAATGGACTGGGAGCTTCACTTTAGCGATACTCCGGCAAAGGTAGCAATTTTTGCCTCTTATTCTGCCCATTGCTTACACGATCTTCTCTTTAAATATAATGAAAATTGTTTTAATTGTCAGATACCTCTAATTATCAGCAATGTTACAAAGACTAAAAATATTGCCAAAAATTTTGGCATAAAATTTGTTCACTTATCCAAAGATATCAGGAGTAAGGAAGAAGTTGAGAAAAAAGAAATTGCTCTACTTAAAAAAGAAAATATCGATACTGTTGTCTTAGCCCGCTACACCCAAATTCTAACAAAACAATTCGTTGATCAATTTCCTAATAAGATTATTAATATTCACCACTCATTCCTACCAGCATTTATTGGAAGCGATCCCTATCAACAAGCCTATAAGAGAGGAGTAAAGATCATTGGTGCTACCAGCCACTACGTTACTGAAAATTTAGATGCTGGCCCAATTATCGAACAGGATACCGCCCGAATAAGCCACCGCGACTCTGTGGAGGATTTAAAGAGAAAAGGGCAAGAACTAGAGAGAGTGGTTTTAAGCCGGGCTCTTCGCTGGCACCTCGAACGAAAAATACTGGTCTATAACAACAAGACCGTAATCTTCGATTAAAAAGGAAGGGGACGGTTCTCTAACCTAAGGGCGCACAATAAAATAGAGAACCGTCCCCGTAAAAGAAAAAGAATGAAAATTTTATCTAAAATGCTTCTAGTTAGTTTAGTAGGATTTATCCTGGCTGGCTGTGGGCCTTCCAAGCCTAAGGAAGATAAATTGGTTATTTGGCATTGGATGACTGACAGAAAAGATGCTTTCGCCGAATTAGCAAATAAGTATACTCAAGAAAGTGGATTAAAGGTAGAGTTTAAGCTCTTCTTTCCTCCTAAAATATACTCTCAAAAGGTAATCGCTGCTGCCCGGGCAAAAACTCTCCCCGATATATTTGGAATTTTAGGCGAAAAAGAAACCTTGTCGGCTTTTATTAAGGCTGGGCATATCTTAAACCTTTCCCCTTACATGAAAGAAGAAGTAGATAGTCAGAAAGAAATTAGGCTAAAATGGAAAGATAGCTTTTATCCTCAAACCTTAAAAGTAGTTACTTTTAACCAAAATAATACTTATGGCGTTAGTGCCGGTATCTACGCAGTCCCGATTGATACCGCAATCATGCAGTTTATTTATAATAAAACCTTATTTAAGGAAGCTGGCCTAGATCCTGAAAAAAGCCCAGAGACAATGGAAGAATTTCTAGCATGGGCTCAAACTATACAGGAGAAAACCGATGCAACTGGATTTATCTGTGGCTGGGGGGAAGGTTGGTTACTTAACGCCTTAGCGACTGAGTGGGCAATAAATACTATGGGTGAAGATAAATTCTTAAAAACGCTTGAGGGAAAAATACCTTATACTGACCCCGATTGGATAAAAGCCTTCTCCTTATTTGCTAAACTAAAAGATTCGGAAATCCTAGCTCCTAACATTGTCACCATAACTAATAAAGAGGCTGAAAAAGCTTTTGCAGAAGGTAAGGTAGCTTTTTCCTTTAATGGTAGTTGGTCAGTAAATACCTATAAGCAACTCTCCGAAAGTCTAGATTATGCTTTTTTCTCTCTACCCCGAGCCTTTGATGATCATCCAATAAAAGTATGGGGCGGAGCTGGTTCGTCTTTTATGGTTGATGCTAATTCTCTTAAAAAGAATCAAGCCATAAAATTTCTAAAGTGGCTTAGCGCGAAAAAACAACAGGAGTTTTTGGCTAAAAAGACTAATAACTTGCCGGCAATTAAAAACGTCGATGAAGAATTGCCCCCAATACTTAAAAGTCTACTTGGCACCTTCAAAAACCTGACTCATCCTAACCTTTGGCCAAGGAACGAAGACCCTCGAGTTATTGAAACTATGAATAGTGGATTACAGCAAATTGTTATGGGATTAAAGACTCCTGAGGAAGTTGCCGGAGAAATACAGAAAAAAAAGGAAACGGTGTCAGCTAGATGAACTTAATCTGCGAAGCAGCTAATCAAAATATACTCATTAAGTCCATCAACGACATTTACTGGCAAAACGGTTTTGTAAAAAATAATAATCATAGAATAAAAGAGGTATTGTAACTACAAGATGAACGAAACTCTCAAAGATAGAGCCCTAAACTTTTCATTCATTGTACCGGCTCTAGTTATCTTCTCACTCTTCTATATTTACCCCTTCTTTTATAGTTTCATCTTAAGCTTAACCAACTATAACATAATCGGCGAATTCAACCTTAAAGAGTCTTTCGTCGGTCTGCAGAACTTTAAAGATATCGCCGGCGATAATGGCTGGTGGAAATCAATGTATAACGGCGCTTTTATTACCTTTTGGGCTTTATCATTTCAAAATGCTTTAGCTTTTATGCTAGCTCTGTCAGTAACTAGAGTAGTAAGACTGCGTAAATTTTATCGGGTTGTATTCTTCATTCTTCCAGTTCTTTCAGAAATTGTTATCGGCTTGCTCTTGCGACGCCTTATGCTCTCTGAACCTACCGGACGCGATGTTTTAAACCACTTAGTTAACAACCTCGGGCTTGGTTTTCTGGCTCAAGACTGGATCAGCGGGGAAAGAGTGCGTTTAATTACCGCCTTAGTTCATTGCTGGAAGGGTTTTGGCTGGGCTTTTGTAATCTTTTTAGCCGGTTTACAAAGTATACCTGAACAACTATATGAAGCAGCTAGAATTGATGGTGCAAATGCCTGGCAAAGTTTTCGCAAAATAACCTTACCACTGCTTATACCAGTCATTACCCTAATTATGATTTTGACAATTCTTGGAACTATGTCAGTCTTTGCTATGATTCTGTCCTTAAACCAGGGAGCCGGAGGAGAAACCACGGTCCCGATAATGATAATTTATAATCATTTAAGTACCGGTTTAGCCGGATTAGCCTGCGCTGAAGGCTTAGTTTTAGGAGCAATGCTTGTGGCAATATCGTTTACAATGTTTTTTGTTTCAAAAAAAATAAGGAAAAAATACGGTGTATTACCAGAGTAAAAAAATAGTTACTCTAATAGTTCTCCACATTTTTCTCTTAAGTATAGCCTTAAGCTGTATCTTCCCGTTATTTTGGATGATAAACGCTTCTTTTAAAACTGATGCTGAGTTCAACAGTGATTATGGTTTGAAGCCTGCCTCTAGTCTCCGATTAGATAATTACAAAGAAGTTATTGTTACCGACGGATTCTGGCGCTATTTTGTAAATAGCCTTATTTATACTTTTACAACCGTTTCATTAATTGTCTTTCTCTCATCCCTGGCTGCTTATTCATTCTCGCGCCTGCAATTTGCGGGAAAAAATGTTATATTCTATATGTTCTTAGCAGCGATGATGATACCTCTTCCAGCTGGCTTTGTTCCGGTCTATGTATTATTGCAGCAGTTGGGGCTCTTAAACCGAACCGGTTATGTTCTAGCTATGAGTAATATGGGTCTATCGATAAGTATTTATCTCTTAAAGACCTTTTTTGACCAATTACCCCGAGACTTAGAAGATGCCGCCAAAATTGATGGTTGTAATAAACTACAGATTTGGTGGAATGTCGGAATGCCCCTAGTTATTCCGGCCTTAGTGGTAGTTATAATCTTTAATGCTTTAAATGTTTGGAATGAATTTGTTCTAGCATCAATTATATTTATTGAGGATACGCACATGCCTCTACAAGCTGCTCTTCTGCAATACTCTGGTGAGCAAATATCTCAACACACTCTGGTTATGACCGCCTTAACCGTTACTGCTCTACCGATTATCCTTCTCTACATACGTATGCAGAAACAATTTGTTAAAGGCGTAACCGCAGGAGCAATGGCCGGATGAAAAAAAGTCACAAGTCTTACCCTTACAGTCACATGCAAATCATACCCTTACGGGCACAAGCAAGTCACAAGTTAATATTGTTTTTTAGTCTTTGTTTTCTGCTTTCATCACTTAGCCTCTATGCCCAAGATAGTTCTTCTGATTATGTAAATAAGGCCTGGGCCCATCTAGGAAAAAAAGAATTTAGCGAAGTGCATATCCTGGTTGATACCTGTATTGAAAAATACTCTTCGCAAGCCAAAGACCAAGCCAAGACTTTAGGAAGTTTCCCCACTAAAGGCGAAGAAGATAATTTTAGGATTATGAATAACGTTGCTACCTGTTACTTTATTAAAGGTGAAGCTTTAATGCGCGAAGGAAAGACCGAAGAAGCAAAAACCACCTTTACTGAAGCTATTGATAGCTATCCTTATGCTCAAAGCTTTGACCCTCGAGGCTGGTACTGGTCAATAAAAGAAAAAGCTGAAATCACCCTAAAAAAACTTGAAACCGGCCGAGTAGACGAAGGAGACGGTGACGAAGAAGAGATCGTAATAACTAAGATTAATCTTTATGATAAAGGAGAAGAATTTCCGGTTAACTACGCTCGTTACGGAAAGTTTGAGAATGTCGGTGAAGAGAATTATAAGTATGTTATTATAAATCCTATCGGACTATCAAAAGCAACCGGAGAAGGAATTTATCCCAATTCTACCTCAGTTAAGTTTGATCCGGGATTTGCTAAGGTTAAAAAGACATTATTTAAAATTGATCATTGGAAGATTGCCAATAGCCGGGATTTAAGCACTGCCTTTTACAAATGGCACATAACTCCGGAATCAGACGCAATGAAACAATTCATTCGAGCTGAATTGCTAGAGCGAAGTGGCCTAATTGAACACGCAATTAAAGGCTATTATGCTGTTTTGGTTCACTTTCCCCGCAGCTATGGCTGGACCTATTGGCATACCCCCTGGTATGTCGGCAAAGCTGCGTTATATCGACTAAAATACCTTTTGAGCACTAACCCTCAGCTAGACCTTACCCTTGAGGGCGGAGAGATCAAAATAATCAATGGCTATGACAATAACATCCGTAATGACATATTCCTGGTAGACCCAGGAAAATTAAGGCCACTTACCTTTTGGGAGAAAAAATTTAATTTCGGCGCCTGCGGCAAAAAAAGAAGATGTTTGAAAAAAGTCTTTGAAACCAAAGGAAAGAAGGTAAAACTAGTCAAATATGAAAACGGAGATTGGCAACTCCTAGTAAATAATAAACCCTTTACAATCAAAGGTATGACCTATGGACCGACCCGAGTAGGTGAATCTCCGGATGACGGAACCATGCAAAATTGGTTCGTCCAGGATCTAAATAAGAACTCTATCATTGATTCACCCTATGAAAGCTGGGTCGACAAAGACCGAAATAACCAACAAAATGAGGGAGAAATCGCTGTTGGTGACTTCCAGCTAATGAAAGAAATGGGAGTAAATGCCTTAAGAGTCTATCGTAATCCTTTTGAATTAAATAAAGAAATTCTTCGACAAATGTACCAAAAATATGGTATATATATACTAATGGGCGATTTCCTTGGAAAATACGCCCTGGGTAGTGGAGCAGACTGGCAAGAGGGTACTGACTACGATAACCCCGAGCATCAAGAGAATATGCTTAAAAGTGTAGAAAAAATGGTCGAGGAGTTCAAAGATGAGCCATACGTTCTCGTCTGGCTGCTGGGCAATGAGAATGTTTACGGACTAGGATGTAATGCTGACAAGAAGCCGGAAAGCTTCTTTAAGTTTGCTAATAAAGCAGCTCAGCGGATTAAATCTCTAGATCCCCAAAAAAGACCGGTTGCTATTGCTTCCGGAGATGTTTTGTATTTGGACATATTTGCCAAAAATTGTCCGGATATAGATATCTTTGGAGCTAATTGCTATCGGGGAAGATACGGATTCCTAGATTTTTGGGATGAAGTAAAGAGAGTAGCTGATAAGCCAGCGATGATTACTGAATACGGTACCTCTTCCTATGCAAAAGGCTACACTCAAGAAGAATCCGAAAACTACCAAGCCCAATATCATAAGAATTGCTGGACAGATATCATTTGCAATTCTTCAGGTTTCGGTGCTGGTAATGCTTTAGGAAGTTTTGTCTTTGAATGGCTAGATGAATGGTGGAAGGCTTATGAACCTGCCTACCATGATAAAAAAGGAGTAGCAGCTGGTCCTTTCTTAGACGGATATTACCATGAAGAGTGGTTTGGTGTATGCGGCCAAGGAGATGGTATGAAATCTCCTTTCCTAAGAGAACTTAGGCCAGCATACTTCATGTATAAGGAGCTTTGGAATTAGAACTATTACTAACCGTATCAAGGAGGGAAAAATGCGAAAAGTACTTTTAACTATGGTTTGTTGGGTATTTATTTGCTCAATAGCTTTAAGTGGCTTTTGCCAGGAACAGGAAAAGGATTTTTATATCTATTGCGATAAAAACTCCCCACTTAACCATTTTATTCCTAGTGGCTTTATGGGGGATCATAATGACATAAAGTTCAATGATCAAGCAACTGACGAGGTAGCTACCGGATCAACTTCAATTAAGATAATCTACACCGCTAAAGCTTCCCAGGGAAATAAGTGGGCTGGTATCTACTGGCAATCTGCGCAACATAACTGGGGCACAAGGAAAAGCGGTTATGATTTAAGCGAATTTAACAAATTAGTTTTTCAGGCTAAAGGTGTTGCAGGCGGCGAGGTTATATCAGAAGTCAAAGTTGGTGGCATAACTACTAACGCTACTACTGGCGAGCCGGTAGCATTTCCCGACAGCCTTACGGTTAAAACCGGCCCAATAAGATTGACTACTGAGTGGCAAGAATACTCAGTTAATCTAGTCGGTGAGGATCTTTCCTACGTTAATGGCGGATTAGTAATAGCTTTTGATACTGCTCTGTCCCAAGGAGAACAAACAATCTACCTCGATGATATTCGCTACATCAATGAAGAAGGATTGCAAAAAGAAAGCAAGAGTACAAACTTTCCATTTTATGTCTATGCTGATAGTGCATCTTTAGACAATCACTATATTGCTAGCGGCTTTATGCCATCAACTGCATCCAGAGATATAAAGCTAGATACTAATTGGCAAAATTATCCTTTTAGCGGTGATACTTGCATTAGAGTAGGGTATAAGAATATTTCAGGGACCCGTTGGGCCGGAATCTTCTGGCAAAACCCAGCAAATAACTGGGGAACCGTACCTAATGCTGGTTTTGATTTACAAGGAGCAAGTAAGCTTACCTTCTGGGCCAGAGGAGATAAAGGAGGAGAGCTAATAAGTGAATTTAAGATGGGTGGACTTGCTAGTGGTGAATACTTTGATTCTGATAGTGCCAGTATTAGCCAAGTTCAATTGACTAAAGAGTGGAAAAAGTACGAGATCGACCTAAGAGGCAGAGATCTCTCTTATATAATTGGCGGTTTTTGTTGGTCTACAAGCATTGATGTAAATGATCCCGAAGGTATTGTATTCTACCTTGATGAGGTCAAATACGAGAAGTAGGGTTCCAACCAAACCCAAAGAAAACCGTTTTAAAGTTATCTCGAAACGATTTTCAGTGGTTAGGAAAGTGAATACTTTTCTACACCATTAAAAATTAACCCGTAATAGTTATGAAGAAAGCTATAGGAATTTTCTGTATCTTGGGAACTATATTTTGCCTGGTAGTTACTAACGCCTTCACCAGAGCCTCTAGAGAGACGGTTTCACTAGCCAAAGTTGAAATAAAGCCTACCAAAAAAGGTGGCTACTTACTCTATGTAGATAAAAAGCCCTTCTTGATAAAAGGTGTCGGTTATAGTCCAACCCCAATAGGTAAAGGTTATACTTACGACTTCTTTTCTGATCCTAATAAACCCTGGCTCATTGACGGTAAACTAATGAAAGAAGCCGGGATAAATTGCGTGAGAATATATTCACCGGGAAAGGATCTTGAGAAAGTAAAAGAGTTTATCGAGGATATGTACGAGAAATATGGTATTTACACTCTTATGAGCGATTGGTTAGAATCGGAGAGTTACCCTCCGGCAAATTATACTGATCAAGCTTTTAAAGATAAAACTAAGAAGAGAATTCTGGAAGTAGTCGAAAATTTAAAGGACGAAAAAGGACTTCTGTTGTGGGTTCTCGGTAATGAGAATAATTATACCTTTTCTGGCAACATTGGTTTTTGGACTTCTGAGGAAATAGAAAAAACAAAGGACCCCCGCCAAAAACAGATAAAAAAGGCTGAAGTTTACTATCGCTTTGTTAATGATTTAGCAAAAGAAATTAAAAAGATTGACCCTTCTCGTCCAATAGCCCTAGGCAATGGTGAGGATGGCTTTCTTAAGGTTGCTTCTGGCATCTGTAAGAATATAGACGTCCTGGCTATAAATATTTACCGAGGCAAGAAATTCGGCAATCTCTTCAATAATATCCGAAACTCATTTGATAAACCAATTCTGCTATCAGAATTCGGCTGTGATTCTTACAATGCCCATAAGGATTTTGAGGACCAGGAAGTTCAAAGTGAATTTCTCATATCGCAATGGAAAGACCTTTACAAAAATACTGCTTTTAGCGGAAAAAAGAATGGCAACGTCTTGGGCGGGGCTATCTTTGAATGGAGCGATGAGTGGTGGAAGCACAATGAAAGCTATGAAGATGCCTGGACTATTCATAATAGCGAAGCTGGGTGGTCTCACGGCGCTTACTTCTACGACATAAGAGTTACGGATGGCCTCAACATGAATGAAGAGTGGTTCGGAATTGTTAGCTTGTCCGAAGAAATTGATGCCGGCTTAAACAAGCGGCTTCCTAAGAAATCATACCATGCTTTAGCTGAGTATCTGGCTACCTTGAAGTTCGGTTCACTTAAATAAACCTTCCCTATACTTTTTTAATTTGATATAATAGTAGCGATGAAGAATTATTGGGGTTTAGCTTTATGCCTGTCTTTTCTATTTCATACTGCTATTTTTACCGGAATACCTCAGCAGATTGCCAAAGTTTTCTCTAAGAAAGAAAAAGTAGTTAAGAGTAAGAAGCCTAAGGAAATTGAAATATCTCCTCAGCGAATAGAGAAAATAAGTAAAAAACCTTCGGTTAACTCGGCTGAGTCAAAGCCTCTGCCTTTTGTTGAAAATATTATGAGCAAATTAATACAAAGCAATAATTTTTCACCGATACAAAAACCGCAAATTTTTGAAAAAGACGTAAAAGAGATAGTTTTTAAAAAGATCGCTGAAAAGGCCGATAAGGCCTTGGAAAAGAACCCGGCTTATATGGGTTACTATCGCTTAATTCGGGAAAGAATCAGAGACAGCGCCTATCACAATTACAAGAGCCAGAAAAAGGGCGAGGTCCTGTTAAGCTTCCTTATCGGTAACGATGGCTCTTTAAGAGGAGTTGATCTTGACCCTCAGTCAGTAAACAATAAGAATTTAAGAAAAACCGCCCTAAAAAGTATCCAGGAGTCTGCCCCTTTTCCTGAATTTCCCCAAGAACTGCAGCAATATACCCGTCTTCAATTTAATATTTCTATATACTTCAAGAATAATTAATTTATTGTAATTTCAAAATCCAAGGTCACTACTGGTGTGGGGGGGGATATCCAAGGTCACTACTGGTGTGGGTGTATATATAGGGATCATAATGTATATGTTTAGGTGTAGTAGGGAAAGTCTCAGTCAGATTATCAAACATATCCCCGAATTTATTCGGTCCATAATAAATATCTAGAGGCACAGCCATATCATCTGGCTTCATAAGCTCAGCCATATTATCAAAATCATACCCAGATTCAACCGGCTCATAGCCAACATAGTCAGGCACAGTTATTTCACCAAGGAGCCGATCGAATTTACCCGGCACATAATCTGAAGGGCAAAAATTTTCAGGCACAGGCATGATCTCAATTTTAGGGGCAGAAAAGGCCGGTTCAAAGTAGTTAACTCCAGTGTCAACTCCTTCCCAAACATAATCAGAAGGAGTGTCATCCATAAATACCGGGCCAATAGGAGCCGGTGCGGGATCATAGCTATAGCTATCCGTAGTAGTATCAGCTCCTGCCGCATTGGCATAAACCCCTTGACACAGAAGGACAAAAACCATCAAAACAGGCAGAAATCGCGATAAAATCCTAAATTTTGAATTTTTATTGTGATTCATTCTCAGCGCCCCCAGTTTACCATATAAATATAACACATAATAAAAGGTCGAAACAATCCTTTGAAATAAAGGAAATAAAGCGTTTTCATTGCCCGCTCAGGAAAGATATTAAAGAAGGTGCTTTTTAGATAATTTTCAGTATACTACAAATCTTCTTTAACAGGGTTGACAGACTCCTTAAGAATTGCTATTCTAATTGGAAATGGAAAGAATTCCAATTGTAAGCGGACAATTTTATCCTGATAACCCTTCAGACTTGAAGGTAATGATTGAGGATTTTAGCCCCCAAGGGTCTTTTCCCCTGCGGGGACGTTCCGGAAAAATATCAGCCCGGGGAATAGTTCTGCCTCATGCCGGTTATGTTTATTCTGGTCGGGTAGCTGTAAACACGGTAAGTAAAGTTTTACCTAAGAAGAAGCTAATTATCTTAGGACCAAACCATACTGGCCAAGGATCAAAATTTAGTCTTTGGCGAGGCGACTCTTGGAAAATTCTCCAAAAACAAATTAAGATTGATCAAGAGTTAGCTACAGCTATTCTAGACAAAGGGAAAAACATAGACGAGGATACCCTAGCTCATAGCTTAGAACACTCTATTGAAGTGGAACTGCCGATTCTCGAT
>CAZHVO010000027.1:0-12901 GCA_964536195.1 uncultured Planctomycetia bacterium | reverse complement strand
AAAAAATGCTAGATCGAATTGATACTGAGGGAACGAAAGTTCCCGAAGTATCTAAAACATATGCCAAGCCTAATTATATCACAAAATTCAAATTCTAGGAAAACATTGACTTAACTCATCATTTACCTAAAATGAGGGAAGATATGAGCTTAATCACTCCTTTTGACCCTTGGAAAGGTAATTTATGTACCTGCCCAGCTAAATATAGCTTATCAGCCTATACTGGCTGCACTCACAATTGCCTCTACTGCTACGCTTCATCGTATATAAGGAGGTTTTCCCAACCACGCGAGAAAAAAGACTTTTTAAAAAAGTTAGAGAAAGAAATCAAAAAAGTCCCTAAAGGCTCTTTAATCGCTATGGCTAACTCTTCTGACCCTTATCTTCATCTAGAGCAAGAATTAAAATTAACTCGATCTGCTTTAAAGATAATAAAAGAATATGATTTGAGTCTAAATATTGTTACAAAGTCATCCCTTATCCTAAGGGATTTAGATATATTGAAGAGTTTTAACAAAATAGTAGTTAGTATATCTCTTACTACCCTAGATAAAGAGCTAGCAAAAAAACTAGAGCCTAACTCTTCTCCTCCCCAAGAAAGATTACGGGCAATCAGAGAACTATCACCATACCTACCAGTAGCTGTTCGCTTTGATCCTTTAATTTATCCCTTAAATACCGAGGAAATTGAAAAAACAATAAAAGAAATCAAAAAATCAGGCGCAAAACAAATTATCACCTCTACCTATAAGGTAAAATCTGATAACTGCAAAAGAATGGTTTCTGCTTTTCCCGAATATAAAGAGTTATGGCAGAAGCTCTATCTTAAACAAGGAGAAAAAATAGGCGGTTATATTTACCTACCGAAAACTTTAAGAAAGGATTTAATAAATAAGGTAAGAAAAATTGCTCTTAATCAGAAGTTCGAATTCTCTAGTTGCCGGGAAGGATTTGCTAACCTCAATACTGCTAATTGCGATGGCTCCTCTATATCCCTATAAGGAAAAGAATATTATTTAAAGCAAACCCCACTAGGGTAGCAGTAAAAAGCATAATTAAGGTTGATTTCAGCATATCTTTAACTCCTAGCTCCCTAACTAAAACCATAAATGTTGCCACACAAGGAAAATATATGGCCAGAATAGTTGTTCCGGTAATAAGTTGCCTCAAGGACAAATTAAGTGGCCGTAGCATCCCCACAGCAACATCCTTCCTCAAAAAGCCTACAACCAATGCCCCCACTGTCTCTTGAGGGAGGCCCCAGAGTTTAGTTATTATTGGAGAAAAAATACTGCCTAGAAAATCAATGATTTTCAAAAAGTAAAGAATGTTTACAACCAGAATTCCTAAAAGCACCAAGGGAAAGGCTTCTTTTAAAAACCAACTTACTCTCATCCACAATTTTTTTAAAATACTCTTTAAGTGGGGTTTTCGATAAGGCGGAATCTCAATTAATATCTCCGGGCTCTGACCTCTTATAAATACATTCAGAATTCTACCCAAACTTAACCATAGACAGAAAATAATTGAAAATACCAGTAGTATATACTGGCCACCAAACCTACCAAGAATATTAACTATCATCGCGGTTTGAGCCATGCAAGGAACAGCAACCGCCAGCAAAGTCGCGATAATGAATTTCTCTCTTCTGGCTTCAAATAACCGGCTGGCTAAGGCACCAGGCACATTACAACCCAATCCTAAAATCATCGGAATAATCGCATAACCATGAAGCCCTAATTTATGAAATATTCTATCGCCTAGGACTGCCAGGCGCGGTAAGTAACCCCAATCTTCTAACAACCCCAGGATAAGATAAAAACTAAAAATATAAGGTAATACCACAGCTACCGGGATATAAAAACCAGTGGTGAGAAGGCCAAAAGAAGTTCCATAATCCACTCCGCCGCCTATTAAATCTCCGATAAGGGTAGAGTGCAGGAAACTGCCCTCTCCTAGAAAACTGCTTAGCTTCATAATTACCGGTGAATAAAAATTCTCAAAGAAAGGGTTGAAAACATAATTAATTAGTCCCTCGCCAATGAATCTGATTATTGAAAAGGAAAAAAATACAACTACCGCTGCAATAAGAAAAGAAAACGGTGGTTTTATGCTTAAATCTTGAAGTACGTTCAAAGGGGTATGATGCCTGTGGGAAAGTTTCTGAACCTTCTCCACCACCTCTCCAATTTCAAACCAAATCGGGTCTTTTAAGTCCTTTAAAGAAGAAATCTTAGCATCATTCATTCTCTGGACTAATTCCTTAATCCCTTCTCCGGTAAGAGCACACGTAGTTACTACCGGAACACCTAAGGAACGCTCTAGTTTCTCTTTATCTATCTCAATGCCCTTATGTTTGGTCTCATCCCACATATTTAAGGCTACTAATAAGGGTTTATCGGTCTTGCGAATTAGCTCTAAGGTTAAATATAGATTGCGTTCTAAATTAGTCGCATCAATGACATTGATAATTAAATCAGTATCATCAATAAGACTGGTGGCTACCTGCTCAGCCCTAGAAGTAGGCTCTAAGCTATAAGTCCCCGGGGCATCAATTACTTCTGCTTCTATATTAAGGAATTTCATAAAACCTTTAGCAAATTCAACAGTTGTCCCTGGATAATTAGCAGCAATAACCTTTGCACCGGTAAGCCGGGAAAAAATTACGCTCTTTCCTACATTAGGATTCCCGATTAAAAGTACTTTCATAATAACTCCACTATCACCTTAGAAGCCATACCTCTGCCTAAAGCAATTTGAGTACTTCCGGCTTTTACAATTATTGGACCAAAGATAAACATTCCTCTTTCTTTCTTAACCACAGCTCCTTCTCTTATCCCTAAATTTTGTAACTTCTGCCTAAGACCTCTTCCGCCCTCTATAGTTATTACCTTAGCAAATTGACCTGGTGGGATCTGGGCTAAATTTGACATTATTTACACTCCTTGCATAAACCTACTATTTTTAATGTTTGTCTTAGGAGATAAAGCTCTCTGTTTTTGCAAGTCTTAACTCCTTCTTGATTTTGAAATTCAATTTCAATCATATTGTAAAAAAACCTTCCTTCTATTTATTTACTCCCTTTTCTTCCTCTTGCACTCTTTGCATATTCCAAATATCTGAAGTCTGTGGCTCGTCGGAATAAAATCAAATTTCTTACATAGATCATCTTGCAGCTTCTCTATCTCAGGGTTTACAGTATCTATTAGCTTGGAACAGACTTGACAAACCAAATGGTCATGGTGCCGATGTCCATGCCCATGTTCAAACCTCACCCTCCTATCCCCTAAATATACCTCTCTGGCTATACCAGCTTCAATTAAAAGCTTTAAGGTACGAAAGACTGTAGCGTGGCCAATATTCGGGTTCTTGCGCTTAATAACCTTATAAAGATCCTCAGTACTGAGATGCTCTTCCATTTTAAGAAAAGCCTGTAGAATCTCTTCTCTTTGCTGGGTCAGCTTTAAACCCTTCCTCTTTAAAAAGTAAATGAATACAGTTCTTTCTTCTAGCATATTCTCTCTTATTGATATTGGAATTCAAAATCAATTATAGCTAAAATCAAGATTTTGTCAATCTATTCCTTTAAATTTTTAATGATTCGGTGGGTCTTATCCAAGGCCTCAATGATCTGGCCCTTTTTTATGCATAAGGGTAAGAAGAAATAGACAATACTGCCCAAAGGCCGTAAAATAAGCCCTTGTTTTAAAGCTCTTTGGTAAACTTCTAACCCTATCCTCTCATCTGGGCCAAAAGACGTCCTTGTCTTCTTATTTTTTACCAGCTCTATTGCCCCAATCGCACCTATGTATCTTACATCACCAACTAAGGACAAGTTTCTAAAAGCTTCTAGTTTTTTATGAAATATGGGAATAAGTTTATTGATCTTACCTAGAGTATTCTCCTGCTTGTATACCTTTAAACTAGCTAAAGCTGCAGCACAGGAAATAGGATTGGCTGTATAGGTATGGCCGTGGTAAAAAGTTTTTCTCTTTTGGTAATCAGCATAAAACACATTGTAAATTTTACTGGTAGTTAGGGTTGCTGCAAAGGGAAGGTATCCTGAAGTTATGCCTTTTGAAAGACAAATAAAATCTGGTTTTACTTTTGCATGTTCACAAGCAAACATTTTTCCGGTTCTGCCAAAACCACTAGCCACTTCATCTAAAATTAAATGGATATTATACTTCTTAGTTAGTTGAGCAGCTTTCTTAAGATAATGGGAAGGATAAATAATCATACCTCCGGCAGCCATAACCATTGGCTCTAAAATCAGAGCAGCAATTTCTTTACTCTTCTTCTTTAATATAGCTTCTAGAAAGTTTATGCACTCTATGCTACAGGTAGACTTATCTTTCCCTACCGGACACCTATAGCAATAAGGTGAAGGGGCCTTAAAGCTCCTAAACAATAGGGGTGAGAAGACTTTGTTAAATAAGTCTACTCCACTTACACTCATAGCTCCGATAGTATCACCATGATAAGCAAAATCTAGAGATAGAAATTTTGTCTTCTTATTTTTCCCAATATTCTGCCAATATTGAAATGACATCTTCAGTGCTACCTCAACTGCTGTTGAACCATTATCAGAGAAGAAAACCTTAGTCAAATTATCGGGAGTAATCGCAACCAGTTGCTCAGCTAATTTAATTGCCGGCTTATGAGTAAAACCGGCAAATAAGACATGCTCAAATGAATTTAGCTGACCCTTAATAGCTTTATTTATCTGGGGGTGGTTATGGCCGTGGATATTACACCACCAGCTGGATATAGTATCATAATAACAATTTCCCTTATTATCATAGAGCTTTATCCCCTTGGCTCTTTCAATTAGAATCGGAGGGAACTTCCCACAATCCTTCATCTGAGTATAAGGATGCCAGATATATTTTAGATCATTTCTAATCCACTTATCCATTGTTCAATTATTACTTTAAATTAGATAAAATCTTTTTACCTATTTTTCGAAAGTTTTTATGTAATCTATCTATGTCTTTAGTCCAAGGCAGGCTCCCTAAAGACTTCTGGCCGCTTATTGTTTCTATTATCTTAGGATTATCTTTTAAGATTAACTTGCTTTCTTTATTTCCTAAATTATTAAATACAACTCCTATTATTTTCATCTTTCTGGCCTTAAGGGCTTCCAAGGTTAGAAGAGTATGATTAATTGTTCCTAACTTATTGCCGACTACAACCAATACCGGAAGATTTAATTCCCCAGCTACATCAATTACTAACTTATCTCTAGTTAAAGGAACTAAGGCTCCACCTACTCCTTCAACTACTACAAAATTAAAAGCTTTTTCTAAAGACTTAAAACTCTTCTTTATCCTTTCTATACTTATCTTTCTCTTCGTCAAGCTTGAGGCAAGGTGAGGTGAAGACCGAAATTTAAAGGTATAAGGAGAGATATCGGATAGGTGATCTCTTAACTCTCGTTTTTTCTTATTGATTAATTTTAAATGAAAATTAACATCTTTAGAAAACCGGCAAGAGCCGGTTTCAACCCACTTCTGAGTTATGACTTTATAGCCCTTATCCTTTAAGAACTTGGCTAATAAGCCAGTTACAATTGTTTTGCCTACTCCGGTATCTGTTCCAGTAACAAAAATCCCTTTCATCTCCTACCTCGACAAAAAAACATCTGATAGGTAGCTACTATACCCTTTCGGCCTGAGGCCGAAAACCTCTTCTTATAAATCTTCTCTATTGAGGTTATTGTCCGAGGGGTCCAAAAAATTTCACCCTTTAAGCCATCACCTCTTGTTCCTGTACATCTTAAGCTCTCTAGCAACTCTAACAATGAGTTAAATTGGTGACTACAAATCTTTTCTTCTACTCTAGCCTCTTTAAAAATACCCTTTAATATCGTCTCTATTTCTCCCCTTTTTAAAAAATTACTAGCACTTATTGAAAGAGGCTTATTGAGAAACTCCTCCAAACAACTATGCAACTGAAAAAAGGTCTTAGGGCCAAAAGTAGAGAATAAAATCAACCCATTTTTTTTAAGAGCTCCTTTGTATTTCTTTAAATCCGCCTCTAACTCCTGAAACCACTGGAAACTAGCATTAGAGCTTATAAGATCAAACTCTTCTTCTAAATTAAAACTCTCAGCATCAGCAACAATGAATTCTATCTTCTTGCCCCCAAGCTTGCCCTTAGCAACCTCGATCATCTCAGCTGATATATCTACAGCTTTTATCTTAGCTTTAGGAAATTTCTCTTTAAGAAGCTTGGTATAATTTCCAGTTCCGCAGCCAATATCTAAAATACTCGAAAAATCATTGGTTCCAACTTCGTTAATAAGTATAGCAGCGCAAAGGTTCTGAACCCTTGAATGCTGATCGTAATCCCGGGCGTGTTTTGAGAAGTTTTCTTCTATTATTCTTTTATTTACCATATATGCTTACCTAGATCCTCTTCCAAAAAAGGGATATGTCCGGAATCTTTAATAGTTAAAAACTGCGAGCCTGCTATTCTTTCTTGAACTCCTCTGGCCTCATCAATAGGTGCTATTTCGTCCCTCTCTCCATGAATAATCTTTATTCTCTCTATCCCGGCTAACCCTTGAGTATTTATTTTTGCTTTTTTCAAATAATCTAAAGTTTTGAGCAAATACTTTATATCGAAATCTTGACAGTAAATTTTAAATAAGTTTTTCTTAAACCAACTTAAATTCTCTTGTTTAAAAAAACACTGCCCATAGAATTTATACAGATAACCTTTTTTGCTTTTTTTAAGAAGTTCTCCAATTCCGGTTATCTCCTCCTGTTTATACTTCTTCCTTATACTTACTAAAATTAGCTCTTCTATTAAATTAGGATGCTTTGTCGAAAACTCAGCTGCTAGGAACGCTCCTAATGACCAACCAAACAATGAAACCTTCTCTATCCCCTTCTCTTCCAAAGCATTAAGAATGACATTCTCAAAGGTATCAGGAGAAAAATCAAGGGGTAGTAAATAATTAAATTTCACATTTAGTGAGTCAAAAATCCTATAATCAGTGGCCCAGCCCGGGATAAGCACAATCGTCTTATCACTTCCTCTATCTAAATATTTAAAAAACGGATTTGGCATAAGTCTTTAATGAGTTTTTCTAGTATTTCTTTTGAGTGATGATAGTTTAATGAAAACCTTAACCGAGATTCTCCTCTTGGCACAGTAGGCGCTCGTATCGGGAGAACCCAGTAACCTTTTCTCTGCAACTCTTGGCTTGCCTTAACTGTCTTCTGGTTATCGGAAACAATCAACGGCACTATCTGAGATGAACCTCTTATCTTAAATCCTAGATCTTCTAATCTTTTGCGAAAATAATCAGCATTATTAATAAGGTCTCTCCTGCGTTCTGGCTCTTCTTCCACTAATTCTAAACTAGCTAAATTAACAGCAATTACCGAAGGCGGAAGGGCTGTAGAGTATATAAAGCTTCTGGCTGTATTTATTAAGTAGTCAACTGCCCCTTTTGAACAAGCAACATACCCACCAAAACTTCCCAAAGCCTTACTAAAAGTCCCAATTATTAAATCTATTTTTCCAACTAATCCCTCTTCCTCAACTACTCCTGCCCCATTTTTACCAAATATACCGGTAGCATGGGCCTCATCGACCATTAATTTACAATTGTATTTCTCTTTCAAGCTAACTAATTCTCCTAATGCCGGCTTATCACCCTCCATACTAAACACACTCTCGGTTATTATTAAGGCTTGTTTAAACTTATGTCTCTGCTCTTTTAATAATTGCTCTAGGTGACTTGAATCACTATGTGGAAAACGGAAAAACTTTGCACCAGATAAGACTATTCCGTCTATTATGCTGGCATGATTTAACTTATCGGAAAAAATAACATCTCCGCGGCCATAAAAAGCACTTATTATACCAACATTAGCCTGATAACCGGAGTTAAAGATTAAGGCTCTTTCTTTGCCTTTAAATTGAGCTGTTTTCTCTTCTAGCTTGTGGTAAATATCTGAATCTCCGCTTAAGAGTCTGGAAGCTGAGGAGCCTACACCTAATCTTTCTACTGCCTCTTTTGAGGCTTGCTTTAATTTAGGATGAGTTGTGAAACCTAAGTAATCATTAGAAGATAAATCAATGTATTCTCTGCCTCCTGAGCTTCTCAAGCCTCCTCCCCGAGAAGTTGCCGGCTTTAAAGTCCTTAGCAGATTATTCTTTTCTCTTTTCTTTAAGAATTCTTCTATTCGTCCCATAATTTTTTTACTTCTTCTATAAGTTTATAATCAGCTTCGAGTTCTCTTCCCTTAATAGTTAGATAGCCTCCAATAATCATTCCATTAGCTCCAGCCATAAAACCTAGGCTTTGGGAATCGCCCAAGGAGCTCTCTCTTCCGGCTGCTATCTTTATAAGTTTATTCTTTAAAATTATTCTAAAAATACATAAAGTTCTAATAACGTCATCTCGGGAAATTGGTTTTAAATTTTCTAGAGAAGTTCCTTTTATCGCAACTAATATATTTATCGGCACTGAATCTACGCCTAACTCTTCCAAGAGTAGAGCCATATCAATTCTATCCTGCCAGGTCTCTCCCATCCCAATTATTCCGCCGCTACAGACCTCTAGACCAACTGCTTTAGCAACTCTTATTGTATTGACTCTCTGACTAAAATCATGAGTTGAAACTATTTGTTTATAAAATCGTGGAGAGGTTTCAATATTATGATGATAACGAGTGAGACCGGCTCCTTTTAATCTCGCAAGTTCCCCCTCTCCCAAGGCTCCCAAAGAAGCACAAACAGCAATATCAACTTGTTTTCTTATTTGAGATATTGCTGAAATTATTTCCTCTAGCTCTTTCGGCCCAAGACAGTTTCCGCTAGTTACAATACCAAACTTTTCAGCTCCAATATCTTTTGCCTTTTTAGCAGCTTTTAGTATTTCCTCTTTTCCTTTTAAGGGATAAGTAGCTATATCAGCAGAGTGGTGGGTTGACTGAGCGCAGAATTTACAATCTTGGCTACAATAACCGGATTTAGCATTTATAATGCTGCATAATTCAAGCTTGGAACCGAAATATTTTTTTCTGGTCTTATTGGCTAAAAAAAGCAACTCTGGTAAGGGTAGGTTTAATAGGGAATTTATCTCCATTGTCACCCATTTTATCACTAAAGGTTTACAATTTCAAAAGGAAAGATTTAAAATGAAAGGTTTAAAGGGCAAGTCTAGTAACGTCTCCGGCCGATACTTTCTCTATCAGGCCATTGTCTTTGCGCAAAAGCAAGTATCCTTTCTCATCTATTCCAGCAGCTTCGCCTTCTATTCGTTTGTTAAAAACCTTTACTTTTACTCGACTGCCCCAGAGAAGACAGAACTGACCCCACTCTTTAAGCAGGTTAGAAAAGCCTTCACCTTGGGCCTGGCGATAACAAACTTCGATCTCTTCAAGTATTCTCTTAGCAATGTCTACACGTGAGACCTTCTTCTTCAAATTCAGAAATAAAGAAGTGGCCTGAGAAGGTAAATCCTTTGAATTAACATTAATACCTATCCCGGCTACTACAAAGTGAATTCTATCAGCTTCAGCATTTATCTCACAGAGTATTCCACCTAATTTTTTTCCTTTAAGATAAATATCATTAGGCCATTTTACCGAACACTCTACACCAGTTGCTTTTTTTATACCACGTAAGCAACCCAAAGCAATAAGAAGGGTGATTTGAGGAACCTCTTGAATAGAAAGAAAGTGAGGCTTCAAGAGCAAGGAAAGATAAATTCCTCCCCGCGGAGAAATCCATTGTCTCTGAATACGACCTCTGCCTTTTTTTTGGGTTTGGGCAAATACTACTGTCCCCTCAGGTGAACCTTCTAAGCCTAATTGCCAAGCTAAATCTTGGGTAGAACCTACTACCTCCTCATGTTGAATCTTTTTGCCGATAAAACGAGTATTTAAATTATGTTGAACTTCCCAAGGATAAAATTTATCCGGGCAAGATTGGAGCTTATATCCTAGATGAGGAGTAGCTACAATCTCATAACCTTTATCAGTAAGCTTGCCAATATGTTTCCACAAGGCCTGACGGCTAATCTTTAGCTTATTAGCTAACTCTTCTCCAGAAGTATAGCCATCATTACTTTTTAACTCTTCAAGGATTAAATAATCTAAATCATTATCTGATCTCTTCATCCTAATATTCAATTCGTCAATTCGGGACACATCCCTTTTTGAAGTTCTACGAAAAAACTAAACAGGGTAAGGTAAATTTAAATGGGATGTGTCCCGAATTAGAGTTTTGAAGAAAAACAGACTGCTGGTTGCTTAAAACTTTATTGTCATAGCTTTATAGGGACATGCTCCTACACAGGCATCACAGGCAATACACTTTTCTTGGTGAAAAATGATTTCCCTACTTTTTTGGTCAACTTCAAAAGCCTCTGCCGGACAAACTCCAACGCATAAGCCGCAATGAACACATTTTTTATCATCGCGGATTACATCTTGAGATAAGGTCTGCACTTTAACCACCGAATCTTTTAGATATTTTATGGCTTTTTTATACTCCTCCTCATCTCCTTTTAACTCTAAAACCATCAAACCTTCTTCTTCAGGATTAACCGATGCCTTTAAAATGTTAAATTCCAAGTCAAAATCCTTGGTCAATTTGTAGATTATTGGTTTGTCGACAAGAGTCGAAGGGAAATGAAGAACTATTTTTTGAGAATACATAATTACTCACCTTCCTTTATCTCTCTGGTCTTAAGAGGTTTAAACTTGTAACCTGAATTCTCTCCAGGAAAGTGAGTTACTGGCTCTGAGAGAAGAAAATCTCCTTTTGTTATTTTTTCTTTCAAAATAGTAGCAATTTTTACTGCCTTAGAATAGCTAGATATCCCGGCTGTAGGAACTTCCTTGCCAGAAACCGTGATTTTGCCTGATTTTAGCTGAGCATAATTTACCTTACCTAAACTATCAGAAGTTCCTTGCGGGTAAGCCTTACTATAGTCAATTATGTTGGTAAAAATTTCACTGTCGCTGATTGCAGTATATTGAGCTATTTCCTGATTAAGTATCGGTATCGGCACGCCGATACCTACTGCTAAAGAGACACCGTAACCCTGGAAACTAACCCCTTTGATCCACTCCGGACTCATTTGTTTTAAATCTCCGATTACTGCAGCTGTTCCGGCTGGAGAAAGAGGCGTACCGCCTTTGGTTCTCTTAACCCCAGGGTTATGCTGGGTTCCCCACCAAGCAACATAACCAACCCCTCCGGCTAAGAGAATTCTTGTCCCAATGCCAATGGTCTTATAAAAAGGATCATTAAGAAAAGGAGATAGTTGACCAGCACTACAATAATTAGCATTCCCTAAATTAGGCATTAATGTTCCCATATAGGTATAAACTGTTCTGTCAGATAGGTTCACAGCAACATTATAATTCTGATATAAATTTCTGGGGTTAAACAAAATTGCTTCGTTAACATCCTTTATGCTAATGAGGGTGTTTAATTTCTTGGAAGGATAACAATCTGTACCATAGGTTGTTGCCCTTAATTTTAGGTCTTTACCTTTAACTAAATCTTCTATTACATGGCCGCCACCATATTTAAATTCTCCGGGAAAAACCTTATTTCTGGGATCTTCTTCAGGCAAAGCAGTCGCTCCGATGCAGATATCCACTGCAGCAAACCCAGCATAGATCTCTACACCATTAAGGGTAGTCCTGCCCCCTCCCAATTTTATCTTAGGCTTAGTATGACCTAAGTTAAGATAGGCTCCAGACGAACACATCGGGCCAAAGGTAGCTGTAGTTACTACATCTACCTTCTCAGCTGCGGCTGCGGCTCCCCTATCCTGAACGATTTGGATCATCTCTTCAGCCGTAACCACAACTGCTTCCCCTTGCTTTATTCTTTCGTTTATCTGGGCTATTGTTTTTGCCATCTTTACTCTCCCTCTTATAATACCTTTTTTATTTTCTCAGCTAATTTTTTACCAGACAAAAGCATTCCGCCGAATATCGGTCCCATCCGTGGAGTACCAAACACAGCATTGGCAGCCATTCCACAAACATAAAGTCCCGGGCAAACTTCCTTTGTATTGCTAACAACGGTTTTTTCTGCCAGCTCAGCCCACATTGACTTCTCACCTAACATTTTCCCTGTTTTTGTCTTTAATTTCAAGCCCGATTTATTCTGGACAACCTTTACAACTTCACAAGGATGACCAGTCGAATCAACAATAATCTTTGCTCTTATAGTCAAAGGATCAACATGTAAATTAGCAATTTCAACAGCAGTCCAGTTAATTACTAATCCACAGACTCTATTTCTTTTAACCATAACATCTTCAACGGCAACAGCATTAATCACGGTTGCTCCGCTATTAACAGCATGGTAAGATAGCGAACTTATACACTCTACAGAATCAGCTAAGTAATAACCTTTTTTGTATTGTTTGGTCCGAATAGAAAATTCATCTAGAAGCTTTTTGGCTTCCTGTTGAACAACTATCTGGTTAAAAAGCATTCCGCCACCCCACATACCGCCACCAATCGAAAGTTTCTTTTCAAAAATTACAACTTTTTTACCAGCTTTGGCCAAATAATAAGCACAAACAAGACCGGCCGGTCCGGCGCCAGCAATCGCAACATCAACATCTAAACACTTTATTAGCTTATCTTTATATGACTCAATAATAGCCTTTGAAATGATTACCTCATCTAGCATAACTACTCCTTTCTTCTAAATTACAAGGAAAGATATCTCTCTCCCGTATCTGGTATTATCACTACTATTAGTTTACCCTTGTTTTCTTCTCTTTTTGCGACTTCTACACCTGCCCATACAGCTGCACCACTTGAGATTCCGGCCAGAATACCTTCCTTCTTAGCTAAAGAATCAGCCATAGCTATAGCATCCTTATATTCTACACAGATTATCTCAT
>CAZHVO010000026.1:0-12969 GCA_964536195.1 uncultured Planctomycetia bacterium | reverse complement strand
TTTCTTTTTGACCCTCCTTTTTTGAGACGGTTTCGTATAGTATTGCCGTTCCCGAAACCTTCTCGCAATTCCTTCTTTTTTGCATTGAACCTTAAATCCTCTCAAGGCTCTTTCAAAATCTTCGTTTGTATCAATCCTGACTTCTGCCATATTTTCCTCCTCTACGGTTCTCCTAATATACCATATTTTACCGTTTTTTCAAGGCAAAATTTGGAAAAATTGCCCTTTATGCAAGCCTTAAGTTATGGTATGATTTTGGCATGGAATCGACTCAAAAGCTTAATTTATGGGACATTTTCTGTATTGCCACCGGGACCATGATCTCTTCAGGTCTATTCATTCTTCCGGCCATTGCCTACAAATACAGCGGACCCTCTATCATTCTGGCCTATTTTATAGCCGGTTTCTTAATGATTCCTTCTATTTTTAGCAAATCAGAGCTCTTAAGCGCAATGCCCAAGGCCGGTGGAACCTACTTCTTCATTGAACGCAGTTTCGGCCCTTTTTTAGGCATATTTGGAGGCTTGGCTGGTTGGTTTTCACTTACCTTAAAGAGCGCCTTTGCTCTAATCGGTATCGGGGTATTCCTAGAGTATTTTCTTCCTTCAGTCAGTGATCCTCAACTCTACTTTCTTATAAAGCTTATTGCTGCTTCATTTTGTATAATTTTTGTATTAGTGAATATTTTTAGTGTTAAGTTTACTGCCCGCATTCAGAATATGATGGTTACTTTTCTTCTCCTCTCCTGCCTTACTTATATTCTTTTGGGAGTAAGAGGGATATCTTGGCAGAACTTCCAACCTTTTTTTCCTAAAGGGCCAGGTTCATTGTTGCCGGTAATCGGAATGGTTTTTATTTCCTATGGTGGACTTACCAAGATTGCTTCTATTGCTGAAGATACTAAGAATCCTGTTCGGACTATCCCCTTAGGGATGTTTTTGTCCTTTTTTGTTGTTCAGATACTCTACTGTCTTTGCATAGCAGTTACTATTGGTATCTTGTCACCTCAAGAACTAACATCTACTTTCACTCCTCTAACCCAAGGTGCTTTGAAATTAGGCGGTATAGGTTTTGGTATAGTTTTCTCTTTAGCAGCATTGACTGCTTTTGTTAGTACAGCTAATGCCGGGATACTTTCTTCTTCTCGTACGCCTTTGGCTATGGCTAAGGATGATTTGCTTCCTCCTCAGTTCTCACTTATATCGAAGAAATTCCAGACTCCTTACTTTTCGATAATTTTTACTGGTTTATTTATGCTTATTTTAATACTCTTCCTAGATCTTGAGAATTTAGTAAAGACAGCTTCAACGCTTATGATTCTTCTTTTCGCCTTTGTTAATCTTTCAGTTATCATAATGAGAGAGAGTAAAGTTATAAATTATCGCCCAACTTTTAAATCTCCACTCTATCCCTGGGTTCAACTTATCGGGATTATTATCTACGGTGTTTTAATCTTTGAGATGGGTAAAATACCCCTTCTTATAAGTATTTTTTTTGTTGGAGTCAGCCTTATTTGGGTTATGCTAAGCGTTAGGAAAATAAAGAGACACTCGGCACTTATGCACTTAGTGGAGAGAATTACTGCCAAAGAGTTTGTTGATACCTCCCTAGAAGATGAGTTAAAAGAGATTCTCCATAAACGCGATAAAATTATAAAGGACAGATTTGACCATTTAGTGGAGGATTCGATTGTTTTGGATCTGGAAGAAGAGATGAGTAGAGATGATTTCTTCCAGCTTGTATCCGAGGCGCTCTCCTCACGCTTAGGTATTAGTCCTGGCCAGATAAAGAGGTTGTTGATAAAGAGGGAGGAGGAGTCACATACAGTAATTGAGAAGAGCTTGGCCATTCCCCATATTGTTGTTCCTGGTGAGAATAAATTTGAAATTGTGCTTGTGCGGGCCCGCAAAGGAATAGTATTCTCATCCCAGGAAGATCCAGTACATATTATTTTTGTTCTTGCCGGATCAATAGATGAGAGAAACTTCCACTTAAGAGTTTTGATGGCAATTGCCCAAATTGTGCGTGAGAATAATTTTTATACAAATTGGATGAGAATGAAAGACCAAGAGTCTTTAAAGATGTTGATTTTGTCTTCGACAAGAAAAAGAGAAGGAGGCCTTTAGGTAGGAAGATTTCGGATGCGAGTATTAGTTACTGCTGGTTCTACCTGGGCTAAGGTAGATGATGTTAGAATTCTTACAAACCGTTTTACTGGTAAGACCGGTTTATATTTAGCTCAAGGTTTAAAAAGAAAAGGTCACTCAGTTACACTTCTGATAAACCCTCATTGCCTAGGCAAGATAAAGAGCTTGAGGGTTATTCCTTATCGCTATTTTGAGGAGTTTAAGAGGGAAGTTTCCAAGGCAATCAAGAGACAACACTATGATGCTATTATTCATAGTGCAGCAGTAAGTGATTATAAATTAAAGAGACCTTTTAAGGAGAAGATTTCTTCAGGCAAGAACGTGAGTTTAAAACTAATCCCTACAGAAAAGATTGTAAAACACATACGCAGATTAGCTCCTAAGTCACTACTTATCCAATTTAAATTAGAATCTAGACAGAGTGGGATTATAAACAAAGCTCATAAGAGCTTAAGAGAGAATAGAAGCGATTTTGTAATTGCCAATGCTTTGGAAGATCTAAAGACCGGCTACAAAGGTTTTTTGATTAATCGGAATAGAAAGGTTATTTTACTAAAATCTCGGAAGTCTCTTCTAACTGCTTTAGATAGGGCTATTCGTTTTAAGTTAGGATAAATACTATTTACAATTTAATAATTTTGGATTAGAATAGAGGTCATTTATGAGTAAAAGTGAGAACATTTTAGTAGGAATAACTGGAGGAATCGCTTCCTACAAGAGCTGCGAATTAATCCGTTTGTTCGTAAAGGGCAAGTATTCAGTTAAAGTAATGATGACCGAAGCTGCAACCAAGTTCGTTTCACCTTTGGTCTTCCAGGAACTTTCGCAAAATCCAGTATATCTGGATATGTTTAGTTTAATGAGAGAGGAGAACATTCAACATATAAGTCTGGCCCAATGGGCTCAATTTTGTGTGATCGCTCCAGCCTCAGCTAACACTCTTTCCAAGATAGCTTATGGTATTTGCGATAACCTTCTTACTACAGTAGTATCGGCGCTAGATGAATACACAAAGGTTCTGCTTGCTCCGGCTATGAATGAGAACATGTGGAAGAATCCTATAATTGCCGAGAACGTTAAGAAGTTAAAGGGAATAAAAAAGTATTCTTTAATGCCTCCTGAGAAGGGCGAGCTAGCCTGTGGTGTTTACGGAGTGGGGAGAATGCCTAAGGTTGGAGATATTTACAACAAAGCAATCTCTCTCCTTAAATAAAAGTTTATTTCATGACAACCTATCTTCTTTTTACAATACTAGGTGTAATTCTAGCTATTCTCTTTATCCTTATCTTTAAATTAGGAAAGGAGAGTAGCTTTCTTAATTCTCAGAGAACAGTAGCCGAAGGAATATCTAAGCTTTATGAGAGAATCGGTGGTCTGGATAGAGGAAGTCAGGAGATTCTACAACTTACTAAATCTTTCCATGATATTTTAAAACCAACTAAAGCAAGGGGGGTTTTCGGAGAGAGCATTTTAGAGAGTCTACTTAGAGATGTCTTGCCTAAGGAGGTTATCATTTCTCAATATGGATTTAAGGACGGCAAACGAGTAGATTTTGTTATTAAACTCCCGACAGCAATCGTCCCTATAGATGCTAAGTTTTCTGTTGAGCCGTTTAAGAATTATATTGATGCTAAGGAGGTTGACAAGAAGGCCCAACATCGAATTTGCCTTGAAAGTATAAAAAAGAGAATAATAGAAACAGCTACTTATATCTATCCTGATGAGGGAACAAGTGACTTTGCCTTAATGTACGTTCCTTCAGAAGCGGTATATTATTTTATTATTACCGAGACTGAGGCTTTGGAATTTGCTAATCAGAAAAAGGTATTCGTTGTTGGTCCTAGCACTTTGTATGCATACCTAAAGACTATTCTTGTTGGTTTTCAGGCAATAAAGATAGAGAAAAGGGCTAGGCAAATTTATGATAACTTAAAGAGGTTAGAAAAAGAGGTTGTTGTCTTTATGAATGATTATGGAACTTTGGGCACGCATATAAGAAGTGCGAGTTCAAAGTATGAAGATCTATCCAAAAGAATAGAGAGAATTTCCTCTAGACTACATACCATTGAAGCTGAAGGTGATGAAAATCCAGGTAAGGGTAATTCCTAAGGTTTCTAAAGTTAAAGTTTGCTCCTTTAATCAAGGCTTGAAGGTATATCTTAATTCTCCGGCAGCCCAAGGCAGGGCAAATAAAGAATTAATAGAAGTACTTTCCGCTTATTACAATATAAAGAAGTATAATATAAGTATAATTAAGGGTAAGAAGAGGAGAGATAAGGTAGTTGAAATCGATGGAGTTGAAAAAAACACCCTTTTATCAAAAGCATCTTCAAAATAAGGGCCGGATCGTTGATTTTTCAGGTTGGGCTCTTCCGGTAGAGTATAAGAGCGCACTGGCTGAAGCTGAAGCTGTACGTAAGTCTTGCGGTCTTTTTGATACCTCTCATATGGGTGAGATAGTAGTAAGAGGGGACGGTGCTTTTTCTTTCTTGCAAGGACTTGTCTCCAACGATCTCTCAACTATTAGCACTGGGCGGATGCAATATAATCTTTTTTTAAGTGAGTCCGGGTGTGTCATTGATGATCTTATGGTTTATCGAATGAAGAATAGTTTTCTTTGTGTGGTCAATGCTTCTAATAAAGATAAGGTATTTAAATGGCTTAATGAAAATATTCAGCCGGAAGTAGAGGTGATTGATAAGAGCAAGGAGTATGCTCTTATATCTATTCAGGGGCCGAACGCAGCTAGAGTAATCGAGAAGGTTTTTAGTCGTCAAGAAGCTAATCTTGAGTATTTATCTTTTAAGGAAATAGAGATAGAAGGAGAAGAGATTATTATCTCTCGTAGCGGTTATACTGGTGAGGATGGATTCGAGATATATCTTCCCTGGGGAAATAGCAGTAAGTGGTGGGATAGATTGATTGGGCAAGGCCAGGATTTTGAGCTTAAGCTTTGCGGTTTAGGTTCTCGGGATATCCTGCGCATTGAGGCTGGCTATCCTCTGTATGGTCATGAGATAGATAGTACTATTAATCCTTATGCGGCTTGTTTAGCTTGGGCAGTTAAGCTAAGTAAAGATTTCATTGGTAAAGAAGAACTTCTTAAAATAAAAAGCGTTGGTGCAAAAGTGAAAAGAGTAGGGTTCATTATGCAGGAGAGGGCTGTCCCACGGCAAGGGTATTCTATATATTCAGAGAAGGTAGGCGAAGCCGTCCCTTTAGGAACAGGAGTAATTGGTAGAGTATCTAGCGGAACATACTCACCTAATATCGGTAAATTTATTGGTATGGCATATTTGAATAAGGATTGTGCTAAAATTGGCCATGAGGTAAGCGTAGAAATAAGAGGTAAATTATATAAAGCAGAAATAACTGGATTTCCTTTTGTGTGTATCAGGACAAAGAGTATGAGAGCGGCTAAGGAGGTTTAAATGTCAGATCTTAAATTCACTAAGTCCCATGAGTGGGTAAGAGTCCAAGGAGATATAGCTACGGTAGGGATAACTGATTATGCTCAAAGCCAATTGGGAGATATAGTTTTTATTGAATTGCCCAAGGCTGGGGAAAAAATAAAGAAGGCATCTGGGCTTGGCACTATTGAATCTACAAAAGCAGCCAGTGAATTGTATGCACCGGTAAGCGGTGAAGTAACTCAGGTCAATAACGACTTGGTTAATAATCCTCAATGGATAAATGAGTCTGCTCTTGATAAAGGGTGGATGGCTAAGGTGAAAGTGGAGGACTTTGCCGAGCTTGACAGCCTCCTAGATGAGAGTACCTACAGAGAATTTGTTGAGAAAGAAACCCATTGATAAGACAAAACTTTCATTATTAATTATGCCTTATATTCTTAACACAAAAGAAGATGTCAAAGAGATGCTTGAGACTATTGGAGCTAGTTCTGTAGAGGAGCTCTATTCTTTATTGCCTTCCAAAGTAAAGCTGAACTCTCCTCTTAATATGCCTGATTCTAAGAGTGAGCAAGAGGTGAAACGGATAGTCAAGGAACTCTCCGAGAAGAATAATCCAATAGAGAAGTTCAACTCATTCTTAGGAGCCGGATGTTATGATCATTACATTCCTGCGGCTTTACCATTTATTCTTTCTCGTTCTCAATTTCTTACCGCTTATACTCCTTATCAGGCAGAATGTTCTCAAGGGATTCTGCAAACCATATATGAGTACCAGAGTTTTTTGTGTCTTTTAACTGGTATGGATGTTTCTAACGCTTCACTACTTGATGGTGCTTCTGCTCTTAGCGAAGCTATACTTATGAGTTTGCGAATAACTAAACGCAAGAAAGTTATTCTCGCTGGCGTTATTCATCCCGAGTATAAAGAGACTCTTTACACCTACTTAAGCAGTTTTAATTTTATTATCCAAGAAATAGAGGCAGGGGATGATGGTTTAGTAGACAAGGAAGTCTTGAAGAGAACCATTGATGATGATACTGCCTCCTGTCTATTCTCAAGTCCTAACTTTTTTGGCCTTGTTGAAGATGTCGGTGAATTGTCTGCAATAGCAAGGTCTAAGGGGTCTTTAACAGTTATGCTTACTAACCCCTTATCCTTGGCGATCCTCAAAGAGCCGGGGCTTTTAGGTGTAGATATTGTTTGTGGTGACGGCCAACCTTTAGGGGGCCGATTAAATTTTGGTGGGCCGTCGTTTGGTTTTTTAACCACTACTAAGGATTATTTGCGACAGATGCCAGGAAGAATCGTCGGCAAGACTAAAGACCGGCAGGGGAGTAATGCTTATTGTCTTACTCTTGCAGCCCGGGAGCAACATATAAGAAGAGAAAAGGCTACTAGTAATATTTGTTCCAATCAATCTTTAAACGCAATAGCAGCGGCAGTTTACCTTTCTTTGATTGGTAGAGATGGTTTGAAAGATCTAGCTTTATATTCTTTAAGTAATACCCAATACCTCTATCAGCGTTTAAAAGAGGTAAGAGGAGTTAAAATTCCCTACTCTCCTTGTATTTTTAACGAGTTTGTCTGGGAGGCTGAAGATGCACCGCGAATAATTGAAGAGCTATACAAGAAGAATATAATTGCCGGTTACTATCTAGGGGGTAAGTTTGACCAATATAAAAATAGCATCCTGAGTTGTTGTACAGAAAAAAAGAGCAAAGAAGAGATAGATAATTTTGTTAATACCTTAGCTGAGGTGCTTCATGGATAGGGGAGTTATATTTAATAAAGGTAAAGATCTCCAGAGATCTTCTTACTTCGAAGAACCTAAGGTTCCCCTAACGAAGCTAGAGGACATTTTTCCTAAGAGTTTACTTAGGTCTGATTTACCTTTGCCTAACCTTGGAGAGCTAGATGTCATTCGTCACTATTTACACTTAGCAGAACTGAATTTTTCTGTAGATACTAATTTTTACCCTCTTGGTTCTTGTACTATGAAGTATAATCCAAAGATCAATGAAGATTTAGCACAGCTAGAAGGGTTTACCAATATTCATCCCTATCAAGAGCCACAAGATACCAGGGGTGCTTTGGAATTAATGTATAATTTAGAAGTGTTGTTGTCTGAGATAACCGGTATGAAGCGTTTTACCTTTCAACCTTCTAGTGGTGCCCATGGAGAGTTAGCCGGAATGTTGATGATTCGTAAATTCCATGAGATCAAGGGTAACAAAAAGACTAAAGTAATCATTCCTGATTCAGCTCATGGAACAAATCCAGCTACTGCTTCAATGTGCGGATACCAGATTCAAGTTATAGAGAGCAATTCAGATGGATTGATAGATGTTAGTAAACTAGAGAGAGAAGTTGACGAGAGCGTAGCTGCTATTATGCTTACCAATCCCAATACCTTAGGTTTATTTGAGGAGAATATCCTTCTCATAAGTGATATTATCCATGGAAAAGGCGGGCTTCTCTACTATGATGGAGCAAATTTTAACCCTCTCTTAGGCATAACAAAGCCATTTCTTATGGGATTTGACGTAGCTCATCTTAATCTTCATAAGACTTTCTCGACGCCCCATGGCTGTGGTGGTCCCGGTGCTGGTGTGGTGGGGGTTAGCCAGACTCTAGAAGATTTTCTCCCGACACCATTAGTTAAAAAAGATAATGATAAGTTCTATTTTGATTATGAGGTAAAGCACTCTATTGGCCGGCTAAGGAGTTTCTATGGCAACTTTGGAGTTTTAGTAAGAGCTTATGCTTATATTTTACGTTTAGGTAGGGATGGGCTCTTACGGGTAGCTCACAATTCCACCCTTTCTGCTAATTATATAAAGGAGAAGTTAAAGAATTGCTATCAAGTAGCCTTCTCTAAGAAGTGTATGCATGAAGTAGTTTTTACCTGCCAAAGCCAGAAAGAAAGAGGAGCCTTAGCTTTAGATATTGCCAAGAGGTTAATCGATTTTGGCATTCACCCTCCGACAATGTACTTTCCTTTAATCGTTAAAGAGGCTTTGATGGTAGAGCCTACAGAGAGTGAAAGTAAACAGACTTTAGATTATTTTATTCAAACCATGATTGATATCGACAAGGAAATCAGCCTGGATTGCGAGAAGGTCAAGACTTCTCCGCATCTGGCGCCGGTGAAGAGAGTTGATGAGGTAAGAGCAGCAAGATTTCCGGATTTAAGATGGAAAAAGCCTGGCGTCTGATTTTAGACCAAAAACATGACGGTTATTACAATATGGCTGTTGATGAAGCCATATTGTTAGGTTATGAGTCTTTCGAAATTCCTACCTTAAGGGTCTATGGATGGGATAAACCTTTTATTTCTTTGGGATATAATCAGAATCCTAAAGATATCTTGAATCTTAAAGAAAGAGTCCCTTTTGTTAGAAGGATAACTGGCGGTTCAGCGATTCTTCATCATAAAGAGCTTACCTATAGTCTGGTTTGTTCTCGGGAAGATTTGAACCTACCTAAGGCAATTAAGGCTTCCTACAGGATAATTTGTTCTTTTCTTAAACACTTCTATAGCCAGTTAGGAGTGAAAGCATCCTTTGCTAATGATTTAGACCTCAAGAGTCAAGAAATTAAGAAGAACTTAGGTAAATATAAGAATTTTTGTTTTTCAAGTTGGCAACACTTTGATTTACTAGTAGCGGGGAAGAAAATCGGTGGTAATGCCCAACGGCGCAGAAAAAATATTATCTTCCAGCATGGCAGCATTCCTCAAGCGATAGACCCTTCTTATATCAGAAGAGTAATAAAAGATTCAGGAGATATTAGAAAGCGAACAACTTCTTTAGAGGAGGTTCTTGGTGAATCCTTAAACTTTAATTTACTGAGTTCACTCTTGCATTCAAGCTTTAAGCTTACTTTTGGAGTAGAATTTAGTCAAGAGAAGCTCAGGGAGTCGGAGAAGGAAAGGGTTGGCTTTTTTCTTAATGAGAAGTATAAAACAAAAGAGTGGAATAACTATAAAATACTTGAAAATGCCTAAAATTAGCCCTAAACCTTCCTGGCTGAATAAAAGAATAGTTCTTGGCTCTTGCCATAAAGTAAAGAGTATATTAAGAGATTTGTCTTTGCACAGCGTCTGCGAAGAATCGTCTTGTCCTAATATTTCCGAGTGTTTCCAAGAAGGGGTTGCTACTTTTATGATTTTAGGTGATACCTGCACTCGAGAGTGTACTTTTTGTGGAGTTAATAAGGGACAGCCCTATTCAATAGATTATGATGAGCCTAGACGAATAAAAGAGGCCGTTGAAAGACTAAAACTAAATTATGTAGTGATAACTTCACCAACTCGAGATGATCTCTGCGATGGAGGAGCAGACCTTTTTTGTCAAACAGTAGAAGCGATTATGGGCCTAGGTTCTAAAAGAATAGTAGAGATTTTGATTCCTGATTTTAAGGGAAAGGCAGAGCTAATCGAGAAGGTTGCAAGATCCAGGGCTAAGGTGATTAGTCATAATTTAGAGACCCCAGCTTCTTTATATAAAAAGGTAAGAAGAGGGGCAGTCTATGAGAGGTCATTGGAAGTGTTGCGATTAGTAAAAAAGGTGAATAAAAAGGTGTTTACCAAATCTGGTCTTATCTTAGGCCTAGGAGAAGAGGAAGAAGAGGTGATTCAGGCCTTATTAGATTTAAGAAGTGTTGACTGTGACCTTTTGACTTTAGGCCAATACTTACCTCCTTCTTTAAAGCACTATCCTTTAAAAGACTATGTTTTGCCTGATAAGTTTGCCTATTTTCAAGAATATGCCCAAAAAATAGGGTTTCGAGGCGTAAAGAGCGCACCCTATGTTCGTTCTTCCTATCTAGCCCACTCTCTTCTAGAGCCAAATTGTTGCTCCAATTATACATAGTGCACTTTTGACTTTAAAAAATCGTCCTATAAACACAAAGTCAGTATTACCTTTTTTAAGCCAGTAGTTAGGTAAACAGTACACAATATATAGTAGCATTGCTAAATCCATACAAGATATGGAGGATTATGGTAAATTATAACAAATTATTCTTGACACCAACAAACAAAAGGATTCTAATAGAGATGTAACGCAATTATACAAGATGAGGAAAAAAAGGATGCCGCGATTAATGAGTGTTGATGAATTGGCCGATTATCTAGGCTTGCAGAAGCAGACGATCTATAATTGGCTACACAACAAGAAGATATCAGGGATAAAGATTGGTAAAGTTTGGCGCTTTGACCGGAAGTATATTGATGATTGGCTAAAAAAGTGCAGTAGAGGTTAGGTATGGCAAAAGAGAAAAAAGTTGGCTTATATTTAGGAATCAATTCTGTAGGAGCAACAGTGATCCAGGGTAAGGATATCCTTTCTTTAGGGAGATTTGAGTTTTCTTCTTTAGAGGAGTCAGGAAGTGAGATCAAGAATGAAGATATAAGATGGGAGGCTTTGATAAATAAGACCTTAAGAGAGGTTGGTAGCGATGCTAAGAGTATTTATGTTTCTCTTGCCGACAGAGATTTCATTTTCAGGCCTCTTGAGATGCCTTCGATGAAGAGAAGAGAAATAGAGTCATCGTTGGTTTATGAGATAGAAAAATACATTCCTTTTAAGATTGAGGAGTTAGTTTGGGATTATGATTATGCTAATTTTCCCAAAGAAAAGAAAATCGGGCTTTCTTTTATCGCAATAAAAGAAGGTAACTTCGAAAGGATTAAATCTATATTGTCTCGTCTAGAGCTTAAGACAGCGAGGATTGAGCCTTCTTGTGTGTCTTTGGCTAGGGTTGTGAAATCAGTAAAGAAATTTGCTCAATTCAAGAATTTTGCCCTTCTAGATTTTACTCAGGAGGAAGCTTATCTCACTTTTTTTCAACAAGATTTACCAGTATTTAACCGTTATCTTGTTGTTCCTAAAAAGGGAGACGCTCTTGATTTAGATAACTTTATGGAAGCAGTAAATTTTTCTTTCCAGTATTTTAAAAGAGAATTCAAGAATTATAAATTGGATAAGTTTATCATAGTCGGAGATTCCAATGTAGATAGCTTAGTCCCGCCTTTGAAAGAGGGGCTGCAAGTTGAGATAGAATCTGTCTCGTCCCTTGATTTGACTAAGCGCAGTGATGCCAAAGTGGAGAATGTTAAAGCTTTAGGCGTAGTAGGTCTAGAGCATTCTCCTTACAAATTTAAACCTTATTTGAGAAAGACCGAGGAGCGTTCGCTTTCTTCAGATAAGCCTATTACAAGTGTTGCCTTAAGGGTGGGGTTATTAAGTTTATTGATCGGTATAGGATTAGTCGGTGCTATATTCCTCTTTGTAATATTGGGGAATCAGGTAACAGGAGAACAATTCGCTTTGAAAAAGAAAGAAGAGAGCATAATTGTACCAGTTGCCTTAGGTGCGCTTACTTGGCCGGAGAGAGCAATAATGGCGGAAGAAGAGGAGGTGAGGGTAAAGTCTTTAAAAAATACATTGACCTCTCTTTCCCGTTTTTCTCCTTTTGTTGAGAGGATAGCTACCGAAGATATACTTCCACGCAGGCTGTGGCTTACTGATTTAGATATTGTTGGAGCGCAGGGAGAATACAAAGGAGTTTTAACCGGCTATATTTTCCGCGACAATGATTACGAAGAGAGGTTAGGAGTGGACGAGTTTATTTCTAACTTAAGGAAAGATAAAGTAGTGAGATCAATCTTTACCAAGGTAGAACTCGCCAGTTCTAGCCGTCAGAAAGTAGAAAACTTTGAAGTTACTAGTTTTTCTATCATTTTGGAGGAATAAAGTTTATGAATGCAAAAGCCCTTTTACAATACAAGAATTCCTTTATTGGGATAGTCATTATTGTTACTTTTGCTGTATTGGTTCAAGGTATACTTTCCCACTATTCTTTACAAAAAGATGAGATAGCTGTAAAGACGCGGGAATTAGAGGAAGGGCAACTAACAATACTGAGGTGGACAAAGCTGAATGCGGATGCTAAAAAACTAGAAGAAGGTTTTTTAACTAAAGATACCTTATTTTTTAAAAAGTTTGTAGAGGAAAGAGCTAATTCTTTCGGAATAAGGATTACTTCCCTGAAGACTTCTAATATAGAAACAGATTTTTACTGGGAGGCAACAATGCACTTAGGTATGACTTGTTCTTATAGAGACTTTACAAAATTTTTTGGGGCCATTGAGGGAAAAAGTATAGTAGCGGAAAAAATCAAGATAACTGGCGGTCAAAATGTTAGAGATGAAAAAATCGAGTTAACATTGAGAGGGTTTATTCTTAAGTAATGATGAAAAAAATATCTATTCTTATTTTAGTATCTTTAGTTTTCTCAAGCTTCTCTTACCCTCAAAGTAAATACAAGGATCCTTTTGAATCTTTATTGCCGCAAGAGGTAGAAGATGAAATAGTAGAGCTAGATGTGGTAGTTAGTGATACGGA
>CAZHVO010000025.1:0-13168 GCA_964536195.1 uncultured Planctomycetia bacterium | reverse complement strand
AAATAAAGCTTTATGATGAGCTACAAGAGTTATCGATTCTCGATTCTTTGACAAAAATTTATAATCGTCGGCATTTTATGTTCCGCTATAAGGCTGAGTTTCAACGAGCTGTGAAATTTAAGCTAAACCTAGCATTTTTAATGATTGATATTGATCATTTCAAAAAAATAAATGATACTTATGGCCATTTAGTTGGCGATGCTGTTTTAAGAGAAGTAGCAATAATAATACGGGAGAATTTACGCGAAATCGATTTTCTGGCTAGGTTCGGTGGAGAGGAATTTTCAGTAGTCTTACCGGAAACGGATAAAGCCAGTGCAATAATGGCTGCCGAACGTATAAGCACAAAGGTTTCTCGGGAAAGAATAATGGTTTTTGATGAGACCCTGAGCGTAAACATAAGCGTAGGGGTGGCAACATTCCCTCAGAATACTTTACATCCAGACGTCCTTGTTGAAGTGGCTGATAAAGCGCTCTATAAAGCCAAACTTTCGGGAAGAAATAGAGTTTGTTGGTTTTAATAATTAATTTTAGTTGAAATTCTTATTATTGTGTGGATAATGGATTCTTAAGACGGTAAAATATGGAAAAGAATCTAGAAAAATATCTAATTGAGGCTGCTAATTCCACAAAGAAAGAGCTTTCTTCTGACAATCCTTACCGCGATGTTGGTTTTGATGGTGAAAAGGGACGATTAGGCTGGGCTAGAACCATTCCTTTCTCCCAAATAAAGGCATCCCTGGAAAGCGTGTTACCCTTGCTTGAGGGTAAGAAGAACTTTATATTCGTTGGCATGGGAGGCTCAATAAATGGCATAAAGCCTCTGCTTACCTTATTCAGGGAGAAGACCTTTTATGTCATAGATAATTTAGACCCGAGAGCAATTGCCGAAGTAGTAGGTAGGATTGAGAACCTCAAAGAAACAATGATTATTTCTATCTCTAAATCGGGTACGACTAAAGAGACCCAACTTCTTTCTTTAACCTTAAGAGAGATATTTTCTAATCGTTTAGGTGAAGATTCCTGGGCACAGCATTTTCTCTGGTTAAGTGACCCTGATTCTTTTGAAAAGCTTGATTCCTTAGGTTGGAAGGGGGTAAATAAGGTATCAATACAATTTGATCAAAAGAGCGATATCGGAGGTAGATTCGCTGCACCTCATACGCTTATTTTTTTCCTCCCAATGTTTTTGCTGCTCAATAAGGATTTTTCTAAACTCCAAGATTGCTATAATTCGTTTATCAAGCTCAAGCCCCAGATTCACCAGAAGGCCTATTTAGCATTCCAAGAGTGCAAGAATAAACCAGAGGCCTATTTTTCTCCCTTGATCGCAGGTGGGCTGGGTAAGCTTTCTTCCTGGATAGTTCAGCTTTTTCAAGAGTCACTAGGCTCAAAGTTAAAAGATCTGTCGGTAAAAACCTTAACCAATGTAACTGAAGATAAGATATTTTTCCCTTTTAAGCTAGGCTTAGAAATTGATAATCCGCTAGTATCCTTAATTAGCCAGATGTATTTTTTCCAAGTCTTCATTGCTTACTATTCTGCACGGCGGAAAATTAATTTTGTCAGTCAAGGTTTTGTCGAGAAGTATAAACAGCAGATGCGTATGTTGGAAAATAGGGGACAAAAGGTTACTAGCGGCAAAGAAGTGAGTCTAGAAGGTGCGATAGCTGAGGTGAAAAAACTTATTAGGCCTGAGTATCGGTTCCTAGAGGTTGTTCTTTATTTTTACCCTAGTCCAGAGATGGAAGAGTCAATACGAAGGGCAGTCAGTCGAAGCCTGCCAGAGAATCAAGTCCTAGTCTTTGTAGGAAGCGATTGGAATCATCAGTCTTACCAGGCCGCATTTGGGAGCAAGGACACCTTTTACCTCTTACTTACGGCATCTTCTTATGAGTCTGCGGTGCCAGATGTATCCAAAGATACCTTGGCTAAAAATATTGAAACACTTAAAGTCATTGCCGAGGCAACCTACCTTACCATTAAGGATAAATCTCTTCTTTTTTCTTTTCAGGCTTAGATTCCCTCGCTCGCTAGAGACACTTGAAAAAACTAATGATTTGTGGTAATATTCTTTCTTGTAAAGAGTAATTTAAAGGTATTTTGAGAGTAAAAAAGGAGTAGTTATTATGGGTGGTGTTGTTAAAAATTTAAGAGAAAGAGCCAAAAAGGATCCTAAGGTAATTGTTTTTCCCGAAGCCGATGACGAGAGAGTTATTGAGGCAGTAGAGTACATTAAGAAAGAGGGGATAGCTAAGCCTCTACTACTTACCCAAGACAATCTTGAACCGGAGAAGCAAGAGGAATTTGCTAATCTCTTTTTTGAGCGCAAGCAAGTTAAAGGGGTTACCTTTGAAGAAGCTCGGGAGTTAATGGAAAATCCTCTTTGCTATGGGGCAATGATGGCTCGTTATGGCTACGCTGATGGTTTTGTTGTCGGGGCAAAGTTTACCACCTCGACAGTAGTACGAACAGCACTTAATTGTCTAGAAGTAGATAAAGAAGCAAGGATTGTTTCAAGTTGTTTTATTATGGCAATCCCTAATTGCTCCCACGGTGAGGAAGGAGTTTTTGTATATGCTGATTGTGGGGTAATTCCTTATCCGACTAGCGAACAACTTGCGAATATTGCAATCTCAAGTGCTCAATTCACTAAGGATGTTTTAGAAATCACTCCTCGAGTTGCCCTTTTGAGTTTTTCCACTAAAGGCAGTGCTGAAGGAAGGTGGGTAGATAAGATAAAAGAAGCAGTCGAGATCGCAAATGCCAAAAATACCGGATTTTTAATTGACGGAGAGTTGCAAGGAGATAGCGCGTTGGTTCCGGAAATAGCCGCAAGAAAGCTAGGGAAAAGTGAAGTTGCCGGAAGAGCCAATGTTTTAATCTTCCCTAACTTAGATGCTGGTAATATCTGCTATAAGCTAACTCAACGTTTAGCTAAAGCCAGAGCAGTTGGTCCGATAATCCTGGGGACAAAGCAACCTTGTAGCGATCTTTCCCGCGGCTGTGATGTTGAGGATATTATTGATTGTACAGCTGTTACAGTGATTAGGGCTCAGAAGAGAGAAGGAGCCTAAGGCACAATAGAAAAAGGTGATTCATTCCTATGCGTTCAAAACCCAAAAAGAAGTTTGGTACAAAAGTTTTAGTTATAAATTGCGGTAGTTCTTCGATAAAGTATAAGCTTTATGATTTTCGGTTGAAAACTCTGCTTACTAAGGGGATTATTGAGAGGATTGGTGAGAAAAAATCTCGAGTCAAAAACCATCGTCGAGGAATAGAGGTTTTAGTAGCTGATATTCTAAAAAAACGAGCTATTTCTGATTTAAGTGAAATCTCAAGCATAGGCCATAGAGTTGTTCATGGAGGAGAAACTTTTACTCAGCCTCATTTAATTGATAAAAAAGTGATTAAGAAGATAAAAGAGTGTGCAGACCTTGCACCCTTGCATAATCCGGTAAATCTAGCCGGGATTATTGGTTGTCAAAAAATATTTCCAGATATACCCCAGGTAGCTGTATTCGATACTGCCTTTCACCAGAGCATTCCTGAACAAGCATTCATGTACCCTTTGCCAATCAGTTACTACAAGAGATATAAAGTACGAAAATATGGTTTTCATGGCACTTCCCATCAATTTGTAGCTACTCAAGCAGCAAAGGTTCTAAAGAAGCCTCTAGGTAAATTGCGTTTAATTACCTGCCATTTAGGAAACGGATGTAGCCTTACTGCTATTGATAGAGGCAAGTCTATAGATACCTCTATGGGTTTTACACCTCTTGAGGGGTTAATGATGGGGACACGTTCTGGCGACGTTGATGTAGCAGCGATTTTCTATATCATGAAAAAGGAGAAGCTCTCAGCTTCCCAGATGGATGAGATCTTGAATAAGAAGAGCGGAATTTTAGGAATCTCTGGCTTAGGCAATGATTTTCGCACTTTAAAGAAGGCTATCAAGAAAGGAAACCGCCGAGCTAAGTTAGCCTATGATATGTTTATTTATAGACTTAAAAAATATATTGGTGCTTATTATTTTATTCTTGGTCGACCGGATGCTGTGTGTATTACCGGCGGTATTGGTGAACATTCTAGTAAACTGGTCAATATTATAAAGAGAGATGTTTTAAAAGTCTACGGTGCCAAGACAAAGGTTTTAATTATTCCTACTGATGAGGAGTTGATGATTGCTAATCTGACTTATGAGTTGATTTGTTCTAAATTAAAAGGGAAAAGGAGTAAACAATGATGAGAATAATGCTTAAGTCCAAAGTTTACTATGCTACGATAAGTGACCTACAGCTTTACTACAGAGGAAGTATAACTATAGATGAAGGTATAATGGAAGCAGCCGATTTAAAGGAAGGTGAAAGGGTTGATGTATTAAATCTCAATAATGGCGTACGTCTGCAAACCTATGTTATTAAAGGAGAAAGGGACAGTGGCGCAGTCTGCCTTAATGGCCCGGCAGCTCGTTTAGGTTTTAAGGGAGACAAAATAGTCATTATATCTTATGGATTGTACCAAGAGGAAGAGCTAAAAAATTTAAAAGGAAAGTGTATAGAATTAGATGGGCAAAACAAAATTAAGAATATACACTTGGCCTGAAGGTATCTTACGGAAAAAGTGTCAGAGGGTAGATAAAGTCGACGAAGAGATAAAGTGTCTACTCGATGAGATGCTTTCTCTGATGCGGATTAGCGGCGGTGCTGGTTTAGCCGGAAATCAAGCTGGCCTAGACTTAAGCCTGATTGTAATTGAAGTCAAGAACCAAATTTTTAAATTAGTTAATCCAGAAATTGTAAAAAGAGAAGGTTCGGTAAGTTTTCCTGAAGGGTGTTTAAGCTTTCCGGGGTTAGAGCTTGAGGTAGAAAGGGATAACAAGGTTTGGATTTCAGCTCTTAATGAGGAAGGAAAGCCTGTAGAGATAGAGGCTGAGGGGTTTCTAGCAGTTATTCTTCAACATGAGATTGATCATATTAAGGGAGTAGCTTTCATCAATAGAGTTTCTTTTTGGCAAAAGATAAAAGCCTATCCGAAATTGCGAAAAATTATCCGGAGGACAAAGAATGGATTGCGCAAATAAGAAGAAAAACGCTGATTTTTGTTCCTGTACTTATCCCGGTTGTCCAAGAAAGGGTGTTTGTTGTGAGTGTGTTCGTTATCATTTATCTAGCAATGAGCTTCCCGGTTGTTTTTTCCCGCCAGAAGCAGAGGCAACCTACGATCGGTCAGCAAGGAATTATCTTTCTGTCTGTAAGAAAAAATGAAAGGTTTTCAAAAAAAATGAGAAAAGAAATCGAATTAGCTATAATTGGTGCTGGTATTGCTGGGGTAGCTGCGTCTGTCTACGCTAAGCGTTCGGGATTAGAGTTCTCTATCTTTGAAGCCAAAGGTGTTGGTGGGCAATTGTTGTTGATGGAGGGTATTGATAATTACATAGGCTTGGAAACTGGCACTAAAGGTAGAGAGTTAGCTAAGAATTTGATCAAGACTTTAAAGGACTTGGAAATAGATATCACCAACCAAGAAATCTTAAAAGTTGAGCTGGAAGAGAAAAAGATTATTTTATATACAACAGAGTGTGTTTATTCTGCTGAGGGAGCTATTATTGCTACTGGGGCAAATTTTGCAAAACTAGGATTTAAAGGCGAGGCTGAATTTCTCGGTAAAGGGATATCCTATTGTGCTGTTTGCGATGGTTTCTTTTTTAAAGGCAGAGATGTGGTTGTAGTCGGTGGCGGCAACACTGCTGTAGAAGAGGCCTTGTACCTTGCTGATATCGCCGATAAAGTTACTTTAATTCACCGACGCGATCAGCTAAGGGCTATGGAGTATTTGAAAAAGAAACTCTTGGCTAAAGATAACATTGAGGTTATTTTTGATAGTATAGTTAAAGAAGTAAAAGGTAGCAATCTCCTTAAAGAAGTAGTCATCGAGAGCACTAAAAACGGGAAAAGCCAAACTTTAGCCACAGCAGGATTGTTTGTGGCGATTGGCATTAAGCCCAATACCGAAATATTTAAAAGTATAATTTCACAGGAAAAGGGTTTTATTGTTAGCGATGAGGAGATGCGGAGTTCAGTTGATTTTATTTGGGCTTGTGGTGACTGTCGCCAGCGCCCCTTAAAACAACTAATAACTGCCGCCGCCGAAGGTGCGATTGCCGCACTTAGTGCATATAAATATCTTAAAGGGCACTATATAAGCGTTTAGGAATAGGTGTGAAGGGAAAAATATTTCTTTTATTTAGACTTTTGGTAACCGCAGCAATCCTTTTTGCTCTTTTTAAGTTAATACCTTATGAAAAACTAGTGTCGGTTTACAGGGATTCCAAGAGGGGTTATCTTGCTTTTGGTTTTTTTATCTTCTTTTTCTGTCTAATAATCAATATATTTCGTTGGAGATTTCTGCTCTCTTCTTTGGGAGTTAATATATCTATTCGTGAAGCATTCTACGCGTACTTTTGCGGTCTCTTCTTAAACCTTTTTTTTCCTTCATTTGTTGCCGGAGATGTATTTAGGAGTTTTTGTATATCTCGTCGCCATGGCGATACTGCTAAGGTTGCCTCGTCAGTGCTCATGGATAGGTTTAGTGGCGCAGTCGCACTTACCATAGTCGCTCTTTGTGCTTTTATTTTTGGTAGAAGTATTGTACCAAGCGAAGGGGTTGCCGTTGCCCTGCTTCTTCTTTGCGCAATTGCCGGATTCTCATCCTTGGCTATATTTAGTAAATCCTTTTTCCGGCTTTTGGCCAGAGTGTTTAAGAGGAGACCACGGCTTGAGGAGAAGCTAATATCCTTTCATGACAAACTATATTTTTTCAAGAAAAACCCCAAAGTTTTTGCTAAAAGCTTCTTTTTTTCCTTACCGATTCAACTTCTGATGCCGACAGGTTTTTTTGTTATATCCCGGGCATTTGATGTAAGCTTAGGGGCTCTTTATTTCTTTATTGTAGTTCCAATTGTTACAGCAATCGCTCTTATACCAATTACAATCGCTGGAGCTGGTACAAGAGAGGCTTCAGCTGTTTACTTTTTTTCTCTGGTTGGGATTGAAAAAAGCATTGGCTTGGGGATTTCTTTGCTTAATTTGATTTTCTTAATATCTATGGGTATTATTGGGGGAATTTTTTATGTCAGTGTATACCATAAATGGCTTCATTCTCATCCTCAAGGTAGTAAACCCTAAAAATTACGAGTAAGAAAGCCGTAAGAGTTGTTGACAATTTTGATTGATGCTTTAAAATGAGAAGATTTTGTTTTACTAGTAGCTATTAGCAATGAGCTATTAATGGCCCCATCGTCTAGCACGGCCTAGGACACATGGTTCTCAGCCATGAGACACGAGTTCAAATCTCGTTGGGGCTACTTTTAATTAAAACTGCCGAAGATATTAAGATATTCTTAATTCCTTTTTCCCGTCTTTTTTGGTATAATATTTTGTCTAGACAAAGTACGGATTTATAGAAGAATCGGCCGTATAATCATAACATAAGTAATTAAAATGGTAGAACGCGAGAAGAAAATTGGCGAAATTCTTATTGAGAGAGGGTACGTGAATTCCCAGCAACTCCAAGAGGCTCTTGCCGCCCAAAAGGTTACTGGCGAGACGATCGGTGAAGTTTTTATGAGAAAAGGCTGGATTACTCAACAAGTTCTCGATACTGTCATGGTGGTTCCGGGGGTACGGGTTTTTGATATGAATAGTTTCGTTGTTGATCCCGAAGCAATTGAGCTACTTCCTGTTGATATTGCCTCTATGCATAAAGTTGTTCCAATAGTAAAAAAGGGAATGACCTTAGTCGTTGGTATGATTGATCCGACCAATGCCTCCATTATCAGTGAGCTTACCCGTGTTACTGGTTTAAGAATTGAAGCAATTCTGGCCGATGAAGTTGATATCCGAAATGCTCAAAATCAGTGCTATGGCGGTGGTGAAATTGACAAGAAATCTCTTTCTTTAGTGGATAGAGTAGCGGTGCGAAAGGATGAAGCCGCAAACGCAAGCGAAATAGTTAAATTAGTTAATAAATTAATCGAAGAGGCTGTTCATGTTAGTGCCTCAGATGTCCATATTGAGCCTGAAGAAAAGCGAGTGGGTGTGCGTTATCGTATTGACGGATTACTCCGTCATCATCTTTTTTTGCCAAAAGAAGTAGAGTCATCGCTGGTTGCTCGGTTTAAAGTAATAGCTGGTTTAGACATCGCCGAGAAAAGAATCCCTCAAGATGGTCGTATAATGTCAAAGATAAGTAATCGCGATATTGATTTTCGTATATCGACTTGTCCGACTGTTTACGGAGAAAACGTTGTTTTGAGAATTTTGGATAAAGATAGCATGAATATTGGTTTGAATAGTCTAGGGTTTCCAATAGAGCAGTTAAAGAAGTTTGAGGCATTAATTGAACAACCCCATGGAGTTATCTTAGTTACTGGACCTTCTGGTAGTGGAAAGACCACGACTCTATATGCGGCTTTACAAAAGTTAAATAGAGAAAATATAAACATAATGACAGTTGAGGATCCGGTCGAGTATCAATTCCCAAGAATTCGCCAGGTTCAGGTTAACCTCAGGGCCGGATTAACCTTTCCTTCAGCTTTACGTTCGTTCTTACGTCAGGACCCAGACATAATAATGGTTGGAGAGATAAGAGATCTTCCGACAACTTCGATTGCAGTTCAGGCAGCTTTAACCGGACACTTAGTTTTATCGACTCTTCATACCAATGATGCTCCAACAGCTTTTACAAGATTAATTGATATGGGTATTGAGCCATTTCTGGTAGCTGGCGCAGTAGGTGGAGTGCTTGCCCAACGCCTAATTAGAAAAATTTGTCCACATTGCCGGGTAGAGTATAGACCTTCAAGTACTCTTCTCGATTCTTTGAAATTGGGCGATAGGGTTTCAAATACGACAAAATTTGTACGGGGAACTGGTTGTAAGAATTGTTTCAACACTGGTTACAAGGGAAGAACCAGTGTCTGTGAACTTTTGCCAGTTACTTCTGAAATACAACGGTTGGTTTTAGATAAGGCTTCAGCAGATGAAATCAAAAAGGTGGCAAGAGAACAGGGCATGAGAACATTACGAGAGGTTGCAATTGATAAGGTTTTAGCCGGAATAACATCTCCTACTGAGATGATGCGTGTAACTTAAGATGAAGCACTCGTTTAAAGTCGGATTTAGTTTTGGTATAACCTCGGGAATAATTACAACCCTGGGGTTAATGGTCGGCTTACATTCCGGTACCAATTCAAGGCTTGCAGTTATCGGAGGTATATTAATCATAGCTGTAGCTGACGCATTCTCTGATGCTTTAGGAATACATATTTCTGAAGAATTTGAGAATTGTCATACTACAAAAGAGATTTGGGCCTCAACCATATCAACTTTCCTTTCAAAGTTTATTTTCTCATTAACCTTTGTTGTTCCGGTTTTATTGCTTAAGCTTTCAACCGCTATAATAGTAAGTATAATCTGGGGATTTCTGATGCTATCTGTGTTCAACTATAAGGTATCTAAAGAACAAAATACAAATCCTTGGAAGGTGATTACTGAACATTTGGTTATTGCCTCAATAGTTATAATTGCAACTCATTATCTTGGAGATTGGATAGCCTTAAGATTCGGTTGATTTCCGCTTCACCATATCTATAGGGATGATTTTCTGGCCTGCCATTTTTATCTTATTCTTCAATTAGACTAAAATCTATAGCAATGCGTAGGTAACTTATTGTCCAAGTATGAGATAGGGCAATGAGAACCGTCCCTACTGTTAAAACGCTTTCATAAACAACGTTTTTTCTTGTATTCTATTGGTAATTTGCCGGTCAATTATGTTATATTCATATAACATACCTGAAAGGGGTAATTAATCAAAGTAAACAAAAGGGGAGGAAAAAAATGGATAGAATGCTTAAAAATTTAAGGAAAAAGACCCATTCTCAGCTATGGATTGTGGTAGCTTTTGTGGCTTTGTTTGTTTTGGCCGATCAAGGGGCCTATGCCGATATGATGGATAGCGGAGGCCAAGAACCTTCTCTCACTATCTCCTACGAACCTGCTTCTTACAGTGATACTGGTAGCTACGATAGCCATAGTTATGACTCGGCACCAGCTGCTTCTTTTGAGGTCTATCAAACTAATCCTGATGATTGGTCGCAGGTAGGCGGCGAGTGGAGCTATACTGCTCCGGTTGATAGTAATCTTTACACTGGTCAGGGTCCTTCTGATTACGTTTCTCCTGTGAGTGATTTCACGCCAAGTTTTGATTGTACCCCTTCATATCAAGACTATATAAATTCTGGCAATTATACCTATGGTCCGGTATCAGAAGCTGGTTATAATAATGCTGTGTCAACCACTACCCCTTCTAGTTACATTATGGACGGCGGAAATTATGTTGTTTTTGAGCCGGGAGTTCTTCAGCCTCAAGAGACTCTACCTATGATTGAACCTATTCCAGATGGATTAGGTGAAAGAGGAGCAGTTGTGATATCTGCAGGACCGTTTCTAACGGTTACAGAGACTAAAGTTCAGGATGTTTCAGGATTCGACCCCTATGGTGTGCAGGGCCCTTCTTTTAACCCGGCTGCTGCAGATACCTACGATACTTCTGCTTCACATGTTGTACAGGATACCAGCTTATCAAATGATCCCAGTCATTATCTCGGCACATATGGACGAAACTTTACACCTGATGATTTTCAGGCTGATCCCATTGCTTCAACTCAGGGAGACGGATATCTTCATGCTCACGCCCAGCAGCCTGTTATCTCTCCTGTAGAGAAAAAAGGTGGTATTTTAGAATTTATTGGAGGAGTAGCTGGTGGTATCGTAGAACATACTATCGGTGTACCTATAGATATTGGTAAAGGCGTCTACAAAGCTGGTGCAGACCATGTTTACGGACCTCTTATTGGTACTGGAAACGGCGATGAATTCAAACCAGGAGTTTTAACCAATGCTGTTGGCGGAGCTGCTGACTTGACTGTCGGAGCTGTTAAGGGTACCGGTCAAGTTTTCTTTGGTAAAGAAGGCGTTGATGATAAAGGACTTATAGGCGGAGCTATTGATTTAACAAGTAAAGCTGGTAGGTGGACCGCTGATCATACTTACGGACCTCTTATTGGTACTGGAAACGGCGATAACTTTGAGCCGGGAGTTTTAACCAATGCTGTTGGCGGAGCTGTTAATGGCACCGGTCAACTTCTCTTTGGTAAAGAAGGCGATGACAGTAGTAAAGGACTTATAGGTGGAGGTATTGATTTAACAGCTAGAACTGCTGACTGGATATATAATGGTGTTATTGCACCTGTAGGAGAACATGTTGTGGGTGTACCTATAGATATTGGTAAAGGCGTCTACAAAGCTGGTGCAGACCATGTTTACGGACCTCTTATTGGTACTGGAAACGGCGATGAATTCAAACCAGGAGTTTTAACCAATGCTGTTGGCGAGACTGCTGGTTTAGCTAGTGGAGCCGTTGACTGGGGCTACAATGATCTTGCCAGGCCTATCGGGGAGCATACCGTAGGTTTTATCAAAGATACTACCTTTGGTACTGCCGGTGTTATAGGCGAAGCGACTGATACCCATATTATTGAGCCGATTTTTAAGTAATTTTTAGGTTTCTAGAGATTAATTCGAAGTTAAACTTTAACCACTTTATTTTGGTTGAGGTTTAACTTCTTTTTTTTGAGGATCTTGCCACCTTTATTTATTTTGATTTTTTTGGAGTTATGGTATAATTTAGCCTATGTTAGCAAGAAGAATTATACCATGCTTAGATATTAATAAGGGAAGGGTAGTAAAAGGGGTTAATTTTGTTAATCTGCGGGATGCTGGTGACCCAATAAAGAATGCCAAATTTTATGAGAACGAAGGCGCAGATGAGCTAGTTTTTTTAGATATTACTGCTAGCCTAGAGAGACGGTCTACAACTATTGATTTAGTTAAAAGGATTTCTCAGGTTGTATTCATGCCTTTTACTGTCGGAGGCGGAGTAAGCTCGGTTGCAGATATACGTAAGCTACTTTTGGCTGGCGCAGAAAAAGTATCGTTGAATACTGCTGCTGTGAGGAATCCTCAACTGCTTAAGGAAGCCTCAAGAGTTTTTGGGAGTCAATGTATAGTTGTAGCTATTGACGCAAAATCAAAGGGAAAAGGTTGGGAGGTTTATATTAATGGCGGCAGGACCTCAACTGGTTTGGATGCTCTGAAGTGGGCGAAGAAAGCAGAAAAATTAGGTGCCGGTGAGATTCTTCTTACCAGCATGGATTATGATGGTACTAAGGATGGATTTGATATAAAATTAACTAAGGCAATATCCGAGGCAGTAAGAATACCGGTGATTGCTTCCGGAGGGGCTGGTAAGCTTAAAGATTTTCTTGATGTTTTTAAAAAGACTAAGGCTACTGCTGGCTTAGCAGCTTCAATATTTCACTATCGAGAGATTAGTATTGAGAAAATAAAGAATTATCTTAGCAGAAAAGGAATTGAGGTGAGGATATGAAGAAGAAAAAAACTAAAAAAGCTGTGAGGTTGCCTAAACTAAAGTTTGACCAAAAAGGGCTTATTCCGGCAATTGTTCAAGATGATAAAACCGGGGATGTTTTAATGATTGCTTATATGAATAAAGAATCATTAAAAATTACTTTAAGTGAAGGCAGAACCTGCTTTTACTCTCGTTCTCGAAAGATTCTTTGGCGCAAGGGTGAAACCAGTGGGTGCGCTCAAAAAGTAAAGAAGATATATTATGATTGTGATAAAGATGCTTTATTAATAAAGGTAGCCCAGAAAGGTGTTGCTTGTCATACTGGCGAGTGGAGTTGTTTTTTTCGAAGATTAGTTTAAAAATATATGGCAAAAAAAGAAATCCCGTTTAGTAAAATAAATCCTACCTTAGGACAATTTCGAAAATTATCAAAGAGAAATAACTTAATCGTTCTCTCTTGTAAGTTTTCCCTAGATTGTCTTACTCCTCTCTCTGTCTATCGTAGCCTTGAGAAGGTTATGAGCGGTGAGAGTTTTCTTTTGGAGTCAGTAGAAGGCGCAGAAAAGATATGCCGTTTTTCATTCCTAGGCTTTAAACCAATAGTTTCATTTAAAAGCAAGGGCAAGCGAATTTATATCAAAGATAAACAATCACGTTCCTTTTTAACCAAAAA
>CAZHVO010000024.1:0-13543 GCA_964536195.1 uncultured Planctomycetia bacterium | reverse complement strand
CTTTTTCTGGGAATGAAATTACCAACAACCACCCCCAAGGCCATAGCTGCTAATAACATATCGACATGAGTTGCTAAAGATACCCCCAAAACAATAAGAACTGCACCGATAGAAAAAGCAAGAAGTCTTGCTTCTTCGGTATACTTTCTAAGAAGTTTGTTGAGGACCAAACCCGATACAATTCCTACAACTATTGCTCCCCCAATCTCATATAAAGGATTTATGAATATTCTTAATACCCCTTCATGAACATTACCTATCAGACTCCCGGCAATGCTCGAAGCGATTGCAAAAAGCATCAAAGCCAACCCGTCATCCATAGCAACGATACCAAGGATAGTTTTGGTCAAAGGGCCTCGGGTTTTAAATTCCCGAAGCACTGCTGTAGTTGCAGCCGGGGCTGTAGCCGATGCGATTGCACCTAATAGTAGGCCTAGTGACCATGAAAGTCTCCAGTCTCCAAGTAAAAAACTCCCTACGACACCAACAAAAACAGAAACTAGCAAAAATGCACCAATACCTTCGAGCAAGAGAATACTTATAAACTGCTTTCCATATTTACGCAGAACATCTTTTTTTAGTTCTCCGCCGATCATGAAACCAATTAAGCCTAAAGCAAAATAGTTAAAAGGTTGAAGTGTTTCAATTACATCTTGGGTGATAACTTTCAGACCGGACCCACCAATTATGATTCCAATTGCTATATATCCTACAACCTGAGGAATCCGCAACTTCTGGAATAGACGACCGCCAATAGTTCCACCAAACAAAGCTAATCCTAAAAGAAATAGTATATTTAAGTTAAGGGCAGAAATCTTGCTAAAAATATGACCTAAATACTCAATCATTACTCCTCCACAAAAAGATAAAACCCCTACCTTACAGTAGAGGTCATCAGCCTACAATCATAGGCATTTTTGGCGAACCTCATCGCCTTTAAACAAATAATACTCCTAAACTAAGTTAAGTCAATCGGAATTAAACAAAAATATGGCGGAGGGGAGAGAATTCTATTAGGTGCAAATCAATTCCTCCTTACTTGTCTTGGGCGAAATCTTTTGGTTTTTCTGACATTTTTCAGATTTTTTCCATAGGTTGATTGCAGCAAACCAATTCTCCGCCACCTACTTTCGTTACGGTAACTTCATTACCGCAAACATTACATTTATATTTTTCTCCGACTTTTTCTACTGCCATCTTAAGTCTCCTTTGGTTTATTAAGCAAAAACGTTACTGCTTTTCTTCCCAAAAATCCTCAGCCTCTTTTTCCATCTTTGCAAGTCGGGTATAGTAATCGGGAAACTCATTAAGATGGGCAAGGGCGATTTTTCCTGTTACTAAAGAGTCATTCTCGGTGACGTTTGTAAAAGGATCTCTCATTCCATGTTCAAGCTCGACATCCATTCCGATACGAAATTGTTCAATGTCAAACTTATCCCACTTTATCCCTAGTTGTTCTCCAATTTTCTTTGCTTCATCAAAACTAAAACTTTTTTTACTACTCATAAAAACCTCCTAGTTTTTGTTCATGAATAACGCACAGAAACTATTAGATCCCCTTTATGATCACAAGTCGGGCACATTTTACCGATTCCTTTTAATCTTAGTTTCTGACCATTCTTTGTGCCGGGATTTATTTTCAAAGTAATCGTTCTTGCATCACTTAATTTAACTTTAACTTCACCTCCCTTCTGAGCAATATTTTGAGAAAGCTTCATATCTGCATATGTATCTGTATCATATTTTTGTTGGCCTCCTGTATTAACAAAGTTATAAACCGTGTAAGCCCGATCGGCTTGATCGCTTCGCATTGAACCGATTCCTTCAAAAATATCGGATAAGTCATCAAAAAAGAAGTATCTGTTAGATCGCTTTTGTTTATTGGCCCCTCGGGATCCAATATCATGAAAATGCTTCATCAAATCTTCAAAGTCAAACCCTGTTTGCGAAGCAAAATCTCCCGAACCCTGACCACTCCTAAATTCATAAACGCCTTGCTGATAATCATCATATTCCTTTTTTCGTTTGGCATCACCCAAAACGTAATAGGCAGCTGTAATTTCCTTGAATTTCTCTTCACATTCCTTCTTTTTCTCTTCGGGGCATCTATCTGGATGATACTTCATGACTTGGCTACGGTAAGCGGATTTTATCTGCTCACTCGAAGCGCTTTTACCGACTCCCAAAATTGCGTAGTAATCTTTAGTATCCATAAGTTCACTTCCTTATGCTGTAATACTTCCTTTCACATATTTTAAATAATCTATAGCTTACACGCCTCTCTAATCACGAGACTTGCGTCCAACAAAAAACCCGATAATAAAGCCCAATGATATTATCAAAGGTAATAGAACGATTCTTGACATGCTCAGTTTCCAGAATAAAAAGCGAACAGAAACAACTTGTGTGTTTTGAAGCAAAACTACAACCAGCAAAACACCAAAGATAAGTGTTACAATCGTTTTTAATTTCATAAAACCTCCTCTTTACACTGGTAAAGTAAACGCTAAAGGGCTATAGAAATGTTTCATTGCTCACCGCCACCTCACATTTTCTTTTTTACCACTTTCTTAACCAAATCTGAATTAGGGACAATTATTTTCCCCTGATTACTTGTTATTTTTGTTGTTAGAAAATCAATTGATTGTATCTGGCCTGATATCGAATCAAACTCTATTGTATCCCCCTTTTTATACTCTTTCATAAGAAATCTGCCGGCCAATATACTTGAAATTATATCCCTTCCTCCTACAAGAAAGATCAAGGAAAGAGCTGATGGTACGACGATGAAAATAATAATAAAAGACTGAACTATGATTGCCGACGATAGGCTTAAATATTCAAGCGCTATTATTAAAGCTAAACCAATTATTGCGTAACGAGCCGCTTTACCCAAAGCAATATAAAAAGGAATATTTGCTAAATGAGATGTAGTTTCAACAAATTTCCCGATAAACCGGCTCAAAAACATTCCTAAAGCCAGAAGAATTAAGGCAACAATAATCTTAGGGATATATAAAAGGGTTTGGTTTATCAACCGAGAAGCCACTTCAAGCTCCATCGTATTGAATACCATAACTAACGCGCTAAATAATATGATCCAATAAAAAACTAGACCAACCACAAAGGAAGGCTTTTTCTGGATACCTCCCCTTTCCAAAAAATGTGTTAAACCTGTTTTCTCTGCTAAAACATCAAACCCTAGGGCTTTTAAGACTTTTGAAATAATTTTCTTAAGTAAAAGAGCGCATATCCAACCAATTAACAAAATAATTATAGAAAAGGCCATATTCGGTGCGAACTGCACGGCAAATTGATATATATCTTTAAGAGCTTTAACAACTAAATCCTGAAAAATTTCGACGAATTTAGACATAACAATTCCTCCTTATTTAATCATCACTTTTCAAAAAATCTTTAAGCTTCTTTAAAGGCTTTTTAATAATATTCTCGCCTTTATCTAGTATCTTTTCAATTTTCTTTTCCGACTTCTCTGCTATCTCATCGGTAACTCTATCTATTTCCTTTAGAATACCCCCTCCTCTTTTAAGCTCTACCATCGTAAAGTCAGTCACGCTGGCAATACCGGTCTGAGGATTAAGATCATTCTTTAATTGCATCACTACAGCAACCGGAGTCGCTGCTGCTGGCTCTTTGACTCTCAGAATAAAAAATATGGTAAGTATTTGCAATGCAGATGAAATAAGAAATACGAGGTGCAGATTCGATACGTTGTAAGTCAAAATTGTATGACTGAACCCTTCAAACATCTTTAAAAGGCTTCCTCCAACAATCGGTGCTACTGCTCCCATGAAACCTGTAATAGCAGCAAATAGTGCTAAGTAAACAGAACGCCCCTCTCGAGGAGAAAGCTTAATTAGAATATTAAACTGAGAAAGTGCAGCTCCGGCCATGAAAGCACCGGAAAGAATATGTGCAATTAAAACCGGCAAATAATATTTACCCGGTAAAGCAAGAATCCAAATAAATGGAATAATAATAAGGACCCAACCCGATACGATTATTATCGGTTTATTGCCTAACTTATCTGAAATCGGCCCCCATATCTTCATCATAAAAAGAGTTGCAAAAGTAGCAAAAGCCCCAAAAATAGTTATAGTAGAGAAATCTATCTCTAGGTTTTCAATCATAAACACTCCGTAAAAGGGAGCGGCGATCTGGATAGCAAACATCCAGGCTGAAACGAAAAGAATTAGTGTTAGGAAATTCTTATCTTTTAAGGGTTGGAGAAATACCGAGAAATCAAATCTTGTTTCTTTTTCCTTTTTTACACTTTCGGTTTCAGGGATGCGTGATAAGAACCAGGCAGCGACAATACCGACTATTAATCCTAATGCAAATAATATAATAAAACCAAACGGGTTACTTTCTGAAAAACGGCTTTCCCAAATAGTAATAAATTTGCCCCCGAATAGAATTGCTACCATACCACAGGCAGAGGCAATCATGTTACGTTTGCCAAAATAGGTTCCTCGAATATTTTCAGGTACTAAATCGCTCATCCATGCCAGCCAAGCCACCCCTGATAATGAGCTTAATAAGCTTGAAAGAGCAACTACTACAACTAAAGTCCAAACCCGCAAATCCTGCACTGCAGAAAATATTGCCAGTGGAAGCATTACAATCACAATCCAAAGCCCGCGGCTTGCAACAACACAAAGAAGACAAAGCATTTTTTTCTTACCTGTTTTTTCAATAATATAAGAACCGAAAATCTGAATAAGATTGGCAAGCATAGGCAAGGCTGCTAAAAACCCTATCTGCTGGGGCTCGGCTTTTAACACCTTTAAGGCAAAACCCATAAGAAAAATCCCTCCAGCCAAAGAGCCCATAATCGCAGAAAGTGCGCCATCGATAATAGAAAAATTAAGAGCTTTGTTTTGCAAATTTTCTTCCACTATTTGCTCCTATTTATTTTGGAATTTCGCATAAGTCTTTTCTAATGCTCTCTAATTTCCCAAAACATGTTAGCTTATCACCTAAAATAACCATGGTATCTCCAGGAGGATTTGGTATAGCTTCTCCATTTCGTTCTATAACCAAAACGCTGATATCGTGAATTCTCAAGTTTGCTTCGCGAAGTGTTTTGTTTAATATCCTGCTATCACTACAAACCTCAATGCTTGATACACCATAGCCTCCAGTTGCAACTAAAAGCTCTTCAAATGAAACCGGTTTGATTATGTCCTTCTTAACTATACGTGATCTCAAAGCATCTGTAATCTTCTTTGTAAGCTTCGAATGAGTAAAAATACGATAAATTGTATATAGGCACACAAAAACGATGACTAAATTAATCCAAGGCAGTAAGCGCGATGGTATTACTAGGTCTAAAAAGGGGATTTTAAATTGTGGCAGAAATAGGTTTGGACGTAAAGTGTTAGCAAAAGTTGCAACCATGGTTACAAGTCCAGCATTTCCCAAAATAATTAAAGCTGATGCAATGCGGCGTCTTTGGGGATTACTAACAACTAGTTCTGCCTCTTTGGTCGTAAAGCCAGTACCTGAAAAACAAGATAGTGATTGAAATTTTGCCAAAGACCATTCCAGTCCGGTAAGCTCAAAAGCAATTGCCCCTATCCTTACAATAATGAACGAAGCTAAAACAACTACAATAAATAACATTAAATTCATAAATTCCTCCCTAACTATACCGTTTCTCCAACCTCTCCCAGACTTGCATCCGGTCCATCTTTCACCAATATATAATAACGGAATCCTTTTCTCTCGGTTTCGATATTTGTCAAATCAAAATTATCCGGCAAAACTCTTATATGAGCGATGTTCTCTCTCGGAATAATAAGTATACGGATTTCGTTATCTATTTCAATTGGGCTTTTGAGACTTACTTGGCCAAGATTAAACACCAAACCTTTACCCTCAATTTGAACCCAGTTTTCAGAATATTCCAAAACTTTACCAATAAACACCCACAAACATTGACCCGAAAAGTATCGTTTAAACCTCGCTTTCACCATCTTCCCCTTAATCATAAAAAGCCTCCTTTCTTTAGAAAATCAAAATTCTTTTTTAAACTGCATTTTTAGGTTACTTTCTTCTTTTGGTTTATCACTTTCATTATCGTTTTTATTATTCTGCTTTATTTCCCGCTCAGCCTCCAAAGAAATATTCTCGGTGAGCTTATACCCTACCCCTAATTTTTGTGTAGCTTGAGATTTTGATTCCTTAGAGCTAGACTGGTCTATGCCATACGAAACCTCTGTTTTTCCGTTTAGATCTTTTTTCAAGCTAACCCCTTTACTTGAACTATCAATTTTTACCGAAAAATCCTTCACCCCCAACTTCTGAGCCAATTGAGATCCTGATCCGGAAAATATAAAGTAATCTAAAAAATCTGCTGCTAAACTTACCGGCAATCCCGTTCCCTGGGTTACTGCATCAATCCCTTTCCACATCTTTCCGGTTGTTAACATTATCAATAATTTCTCTTTTGACATTGCCGGGTTTGAACTAAGTTTTAAATTCGGGCCTTTAAATGTTCCCTTTAACTCTATGTCAATCTTAACTCTTTCTACATAAGAACTACCTTTAAAATTTAAGCTGGGTTCTTTAGGATTTCCCGAAAAAATAATACTGCTAGGATCGAGGATTACTGTAGCGGTTTTATTTCCGGTTAGTTTGCCCTTCTTAAACTGGATTTCTCCGTATAGTTTAGCTTGCCGGATAATATCTTTTAAGTCTAAATTAAATGACCCTGGACAGTTAACGGCGGCAAAGCCATTGTGCCTAAGCTCCTTAGCGATAAATTCTCCGGAAACTTGTGGCTTTGAAAAAGAACCTTTCAAACATAAATCGAAATCATTGACAACTCCCGAAAAGCTTTTCAATCTACCATCAATAGGTAAAATATTTAATAACTCATCAATATTTATATGCTTGGAATAAAGGTTAAAATCTAAAGTATTATCTTGATAGTTCCCATAGAAAAGAAATTTAGCTATACCCGGCAGCTCCAAATTAGCATTATGAATTTCTAGGTATGAGTTTCGGATATTCAAAAAGTTCAAATTGACTTCGAACTCAGCCACTGTCAAAATACTACCCTCCGGCAGCCATTCGACATCCCTTATTACAACATCCCGCCAGATCAGCTTATTCGATAAACTACCTTCGCTCTTCTTGATTTCGATATCGTCTAATTTCGCATATCGAGAAACAGCTAATCTAGTGACAAAGGTTGATCCCAAAGTAGTAAATAGCAGGCCATAAACTGCTGCTGTAAATAAAACAATAGGCAAAATTAAAAACAACAATATCTTTCTTCTACGAAACATAAGTACTTATTTTCCCTGTTATTTAATTTACGGATATTACATCCACTTTTTTCTCCGAAAATGAAACAACATCCCAAATCCGACAACAGCCATAAAGCCCAACAATGCAAAATATCCCCATTTCCATTTTAGTTCCGGCATAAATTCAAAATTCATCCCATAAATACCGGCAATGAAGGTTAAAGGGATAAAAATGGCAGCAAATATAGTTAAAACTTTCATTATTTCATTCATTCGATTACTTACGCTAGACAAATAAATATCTAGCATACCTGAAACCATATCCCGAAATGTTTCAATGTTATCTATAACCTGAATGGTATGGTCATAGATATCACGCAAGAATATACGCGTTCCCTTTTTTATAAGTTTAGACTCACTCCGTTCAAGGCTACTGGCAACTTCACGTAAAGGCCATACAGATTTTCTTAAAAATATTGTATCCCTTTTTAAATTATGAATAGCTTGCAAAGTTTGTGGCATGGGATTAGTAACTAACTCTTCTTCGATATCTTCAATCTTTTCACCAATTTTTTCTAAAATAGAAAAATAATTATCAACAACGGCATCCAAAAGGCTATAAGCAAGATAATCAGCTCCCATTTTCCTAATCCTTCCTTTAGCCTTATCGATGCGCTCACGAATAGATTCAAACACATCTCCTTCTCTCTCCTGAAAAGATATTACAAAATTGTCGCCAAAAACCAAGCTTACCTGCTCTGAAATTATTTCTTTTTTTACTTCATCAAACATAAGCATCTTCAAGACTACAAAAATATATCTATCAAAATCTTCATATTTAGGACGTTGGCCGGTATTAACAATATCTTCAAGAGTCAAAGGGTGCATCTCGAAATTATTGCCGATTTTTTCAATAATATCCAATTCATGTAATCCGTTAATATTAACCCAGGTGACTGTCGGGGTGTTTTTAAAAGGGAAAACTTCTTCAATGTTATTAATTTCTTTTTTTTGAAAATTCTTATCATCATAGTCAATAACTGATATTTTTACCTCATCTACTCTTTTTTCTCCTACATGAATAAGCTCGCCGGGAATATGACCGGCAGTCTTTGAAATTCTCTTGATAAACTTAACCATTTTTACCTCCTACGTTACACTAAAATACATCTGCTTTCTTTTTAATATTATATCAAATTATAAATAAAATAATATCTTTTAGATATACTGGTTTCCTTTCCCCTTTATTGTAAAAAGGCTCAAAATGGACACTGAAGAAATTTGATTTGAAAAGTGAGTTGTAACTTATTGATTGTAGGGAGGTTACAAATGCTAAAAATTAAAACGGAGGGGAGAGGATTCTATTAGGTGCTTTTCCAACACTCCTTATTTATCAATGGTTATACAGTATTTACTTTATTTTTCAAGCAAAAAACGATTCTACCGGTTTTGCAATTTTTTTGGGAAGGAAATTAAGAGCTCTTGAATTATGAATCTAGAAAGAATGAAAGTTTTAAAGAAGCGTTGCCAGCAATTTTGAAAGTTTCATGGTCGCAACTCCAACAACAGAATCGCTTCCTCCGTAATAATGATAAATTGTATCACCGATGCAGACATGCCCGCAGGGAAAAACAACATTAGGGACTTGACCTTCTTTCTCATATCTTTTCTCAGGTTCCATTATCGAATCGCTGGTACGAGAAAGAATAATCAAAGGATTATTAAGGTCAAGAAGCGTTGCCCCTAAACGATAATGACAATCTTCACCTACTCCGTGATAAAATAAAATCCAACCGGATTTTGTTTTAATAGGGCTTCCTGCCAATCCTATTTTTTTACTGTCCCACATCCCGTATCTTGGAGCCATAAACCTGATACCCCTTGTAATTTCTTCTGGAGCAGTCTCAAGAGAGCTGATAAAATCAACACAAATCTGATCCTCGATACGGTGGATAATCATATATTTTCCGTTAATCTTCTCAGGAAAAATACAGGCATCCTTATCGTCAACACCAGCTGGCGTAATAAGAACAGGATTTGACCAATTCCACTTTCTATTTAGAAAATCCTTAACAGATATAGAGGAAAGTCCTACTCTAGGAACTTCAACCCCATTATAAGCGGTATATGTCATATACAAGGTGTTACCGATTTTAACTATCCTGGGATCTTCGCAACCGGTATTGCCATTGGGGACTCCCTTGCTCTCAAATTCCGCACGCGGCCGATATATCGGTTCAGAAAGCCGCTCATCGATATTCAAACCGTCATTGCTTACCGCATAACCTAAGGTAGAAGTATTATCTTCTGACATCGCCCTGTAAATAATGTGGATTTTCCCCTCAAGTTCTATAGCCGTAGGATTAAAAGTCGCCTTACTTTCCCAGGAATGCTCACTGATAGGAGTAATAATAGGGTTTTTCTTAAAACGATTAACATAGCTATTTCTCTTTACCGGAAGTATACTTTTAAGTAAATCATTTAGCTTAACTTGGGCAAGACATGAGGTAGTGTCAGCTGCACCGTAAAGAATCCAGAGATTTTTATCCTTTATCAATGAGCCTGAAGGAAAAATAACATTGGCTATTTGCCCGTATTTTTCATAGGTCTCTTCGGGGATCATCATAGGATGAAATGTCCTGCCTATAATCTTTCTCGGGTTCTTTAAATCAAGCAAAAAAGCTTCAATTCCGAAGATCTTCTTGTCGCTTGTATAGTTTTGAATATGAGCATAAATAAGAAGCCAACCTTCTTTTGTTCTTAAAGGAGCTGCGCCGACTTCAACATGGTCGGTGATTGTTCGACGCACATTAAGAGTATGCTTAGACAATTGCCGATACCACTTCTGCCAATATACAGGGTTCCATAAATCTTCTTCTTTATCAAACTGTATCACAGCAATTTTAGCTATACGCTTAAGATTATCGGTATTAACTGTCAGTATGGCTGTCATTTTCCCGTTGACTTTTGAAGGAAAAAGTGCCATTGCTTTTGCGTTAAAAGGAGTAATTAGATGCTTTGACTCGATTTTCTTAAAATCTCTGGTTATTGCACAAGCTACTTTTATCCCCTCATGGCTAAAAGGATAAACTGATAAAGCAGTATAAAAAATATAATATTTGCCGTTAAGCTCAGTAATGCGCGGGTCTTCGCAGCCATATTTTTCCCACTCAAACTCAGGTTTAATCAACTGAACCCTATTATCATAATTCACCCCATCCTTACTTGTTGCATATCCGATTGATGACATAGAAAGATTGTCTTTGGAAATGAGTTCTGGCTCTGCCATAGCCCGATATACACAATGAAATGTCTTTTTGTCCTTTTTGCTTACTACCGCCGACCAGTTAAAAGTAGCGACATCTTCCCAGGGATATTGGTGAAACGGAGAAAATATAGGATTATTTATTGAACGTCTGATTACAAACATCTTTTATTTCTGACTTTGGTTTAGAATATTGTTAGGAAAATGAAATTTCCTTAAAAGCGTAGCTTACAGATTTATCTTTCTTTACGCCTTTAATAAACTTATCCAGCTGAGTAGTCGCACAACATACCACTTTGTCTCCGCCTCCGTAATATACAAAAAGTTCTTTGCCAAGCACAACAGCTCCGCAAGGATAAACTACACCGGGTTTACCATCATTTTCGTAGTGTTCGTCCGGCTCAAGAATAGGATTACTTGTGCGAAAAAGAACTTTTGAAGGGTCGTGTAAATCTAAAATCATAGCACCTACTTTATACTTCAAATCGTCTCTGTCGTCAACTGCATGATAAATAACCAGCCAGCCGTCTTCTGTCTTAATCGGTGTTGCCCCTACACTGAGTTTTCTGCTATCCCACATATCCGGGCGTGTAGTTATCTTTTTATTAGCCTCAAGCCACTTACCATTTCCAAAACTAAGTTCATCTCTATAGTCAATCAAGATATGCGGAAATACCCTATGAAAGATAACATACTGCCCCTTAATCTTTTCGGGTAGAATACAACCGCTTTTGTTTACTTCTCCCGGCCTTGAAATTAATATCGGCTCCTCCCAATCCCATTTCTTGGCCAAAAAATCATTCCGCTTTATAGAACTTAAAGCAACTCTGGGGTGAGAACATCCCGAATATGCAACATATGTAAGATAAATAGTGTCGTCTATAGCGGTAAGTTTAGGGTCCTCGCACCCTCCCCAGCCGCAGCCGGACTTATAAAGGTCTGTGCGTTGCAAGGGTGTTATGCTTACACCTTCAAAGCTTTTACGGGGTATATATGCCGGCTCGGAAAGGCTTTCCTCGATATGAAAACCGTCTTTACTCGAGGCATAGCCAAAACAGGATATTCCGTTTCTACCTACAGCCCGGTAAAGCAAATGCACCTTACCGTCATCATATAAAGCTGCAGGGTTAAAAGTGCCTTCTGACTCCCATTCATTGATTGAATTGGGCATAATAATAGGATTTTTATAAAATCTTTTTAAACTGACAAATACTTTTTTACCGGCGATCGAAGGAAATGGTTGAGGAATCGTAATTGCCATTAATTCCTTAACCTTTGAAGCAAAGTATAGGAAAATTTTTTCCTTATAAAAAGCAGCTCCTATAGATAATATTTCCTCTTCTCCCGGAGCAAGCGCCTTTTGCCAAAGAGGGGCTTCTGAGCGCCAAATCAAACTATTAGGATCTGAAAGCGAGAATAACGCCCCGCCTATCTGAAGAGTTTGTTTGCCGTTTTTCTTATAAGAAGCATCATAGACAACCAATATTCCGTGTGCTGTCATCGAAATCGACAATACCGATAAAGGCATAGAGTCAAAGAAAATGCTTCTTGGAGTAAGACAGGAAATATCTGAAACTTTCCACTTCTTTAAATCTTTAGAGACTGCTGTATAAATAGAGCCTTTACCAAAAAACATAACGTAATTGCCTTCATATTTATAATTAGGCACAAGTATGCCCTTATCTTGAGCCGTAGATATCTTGCCAGCAACATTAAAAGTTTTTAGATTGTTTGAAATAGCGCCGATTAAGGCATCTTTGTTTTTTCCCTTCTGGACAAAAGTCATAAAATAACCTTTATCGCAAGGTGAAATACTAATCTGATGGCGCTGATCAATGTTCTCTTTTTCCCCTTTTGGAAAAATAATAGTAAGTTTTGTTTTAGGGCTTGTGAAACGAACACCGGTATTGCTCTTAGTAAGATACAATCCGACTTTTCCTAGATGTGCTGTTTTAAAAAAAAGTGCTATTTTTCCCTTATCAATAGCAACACCTACAGGATAAATTGGCTTTTTGTTTTGTGTTTTTTTAACTACTTTCTTTTTCATGGCCAGCCCCTCCTCTAAAGGCTATTTATTTCTATGATATTTATCCTCTAATCGCACAATATCGTTTTCATCAAAATCTCCAAAAGAAATCTCCAGAACTTTTACCAAAAAATCATTAGCTTGAATTCGATGTTTTTGCCCCTGGGCAATAAAAAATTCATCGCCTTCTTGACCTTGATAAGTAGCATCTCCTACGGTAATCTCTCCTTTTCCAAAAATAACCTTCCAGAACTCTTCGCGGTTACTGTGATATTGAAGACTTAACGCTTGATTTGGATTAACCGTAACAATTTTAACCGTAACAGGCTCATTATGAGTAAATTGCTCAAACTGACCCCATGGTTTTTGCTCAATATATTTTTTTTCCACAAACATCTCCTATATTTTTTCAATGACTTTATAGCGCCATTCATTGAAAGCCAGGCTGTATATAAAATAAGAAACGAACTCGCGACGAGGAAATCAACTGATAATTCGGAATACTCTATACCTATCAAAGGCTTATGTCAATACTTATTTTTATCGATAAAACAAATCCCCCGAGATTTTCGGAGATTGTAATTAAACAACGGACTCGGTTGCAACTAATTGGAAGTGACCTCAAGGAACACTGAGCATAACGATTGTATGATCTCCGGATAAGGTTTGCAAGAAGCTTAAGAAAGCTACCTATTCTGTTTTACTCACCTAAGCTAATACAAGGACATATTGATTCCTGCTCCCCTTCATGTATAATACATCGATGGAAAAAAATAAGTTTAAGCCCCAAGAGATTATGTTCTCTCCGACAACTCAGTGCAATCTCCATTGCGCGCATTGCGACACTAAACAAACCGGGAAACCACTCCCGAAAAAGACCGCCCTTAGATTTCTAAACGCCTGCAATAAATTCGGAATTAAACGGATAGGCTTTACCGGAGGTGAACCATTTTATGCCCTTGACTTTCTCTGCCA
>CAZHVO010000023.1:0-13567 GCA_964536195.1 uncultured Planctomycetia bacterium | reverse complement strand
GGCCAGCTTAGCGGTGGGGTAGCAGCTTTTATCGATGCCGAGCACGCTTTTGATCCATCTTATGCTAAGTTAATTGGAATAAAACTAGAAGATTTATTGATTTCTCAGCCTGATACCGGAGAGCAAGCTTTAGAGATCGTAGAGGCTTTAGTCAGGTCTAATGCCGTAGATTTAGTTGTGATTGACTCAGTTGCTGCCCTTGTACCAAGGGCAGAGATAGAAGGGCAGATGGGTGATTCCCAGATTGCTCTGCAAGCTCGGTTGATGAGCCAAGCTTTACGAAAACTAACTGCGGCGATAAGTAAGTCTAAAACTTGCGTAGTATTTATTAACCAAATAAGAATGAAGATCGGGGTAATGTTTGGTTCTCCTGAGGTTACCCCTGGAGGAAGAGCTTTGAAGTTCTACTCCTCAATGAGAATTGATTTAAGAAAAATCGCCACTGTTACCGATCAGAGTGGTGTAACTGGAATAAGAGTACGGGCTAAAATAGTGAAGAATAAAGTTGCCCCTCCATTTAAGGAGGCGATATTTGAGATAATGTATAATGAGGGAGTGTCTAAGACTGGAGCGATAATAGATGCTGCTCTTGATGAAGGAATAATAAAGAAAGCTGGAAGTTGGTTTTCCTACAAGGATAAAAATTTAGCTCAGGGTAAGGAGCAGTTAAGAGTCTTGCTAAGGGAGAACGATGTCTTAAAAGAAGAACTAGAGCAAGCCCTAAAGAATTCAGGCTCTCCAGCAGAAAATAATTAATAAGGAGGAGGGAACGATGAGAAAGTGTATAGCCATAGTAATAGTCTGTGCTTTGATGCCTCTATTGGCTTACTCCCAGAGCTCATTAGATCTGGAGAAGGCAACTATTGATGTTGCCTCTAGCGTCGGTAAGACAGTGGTTTCTATAAGTAGTGTAGTTAAAGAAAAAATTGGTGGCGGGTTTAGTTTTGGCTCACCTTTTGAGAACTATAATGACCCTTTTGATCAATTCTTTGGAGAGTTTTTCGGAGGATTTCCTGAGCGCGAATACGAAAGGAAGGGGTTAGGTAGCGGAGTTATAGTTGATAAGGACGGATACATTCTTACTAACGAACATGTTGTATCGGGAGCAGTTGAGGTAAAGGTTAAGCTATCTGATGGAAGAGAGTTTGATGCCGAGATTAAAGGAACAGACAATAGGAGTGATTTGGCCGTAATAAAAATAGATGCCAAGGGACTTCCGGTAGCAAAATTAGGGAATTCAGATGACCTTCAAATCGGCAAGTGGGTAGTAGCAATAGGAAATCCCTTTGGTTTCGCAATTGATAATCCCGAACCCACCGTTACCGTTGGAGTAATAAGCGCTCTTAACCGTTATTTACCGGCTTTAGGTAGAAGGAGTAGAGGCTATGATGACCTTATCCAGACTGATGCCGCTATTAATCCCGGTAACAGCGGAGGGCCTTTAGTGAATTTAAAGGGGGAAGTTATTGGTATCAATACAGCAATTATCACTACCTCCGGAGGCTATCAAGGGTTAGGGTTTGCTATACCGGTTAATAAAGCAAAGAAAATTCTAGACAAATTGTCCACGGGCGAAAAGATTCTTTATGGATGGCTAGGCGTAGTCATCGATAACTTAAATGATGATTTGCGCAATTACTTTGGCGTTAAAGAGAGAGTAGGTATAATAATTCTGAAAGTATACAAAGACTCTCCAGCTGAGGAGGCCGGATTCAAAGAAGGAGATTTGGTTTTAACTTTTAATAAAGAATCGGTAAAGACAACAAGAGATTTGGTGCGGATGGTCTCAACTTCTGATGTTGGAAAGCGTATTCCTCTTGAAATTATTCGTGGCGACAAAGAGATGACCATTAAGGTAAAAATAGGTAAGATGCCTAAAGAAGGCGAAGAAATAGAAGAGGTAGAGGAAGATTCAGATAAGGTTAGCTTCAGAGGTTTAACTATTGACGATATAACACCTTTTTATAAGCGTCAGTTTAGGATAAAGTCTGATCAAGGGGTAGTAATTACTAATATTAAAGATGGTTCAACAGCTGATGAGAGCAACCTTCAAGTAGGTGATGTTATTACTAAGATAGAGAAGAAAGAAATAAAGAGTAAAGAGGATTTTGAGAAAGTTACTTCCAAGATAAAAGGGGATTGTCTAATAAAGACAAATCGCGGATACTCTGTTCTTAAAAAGAAATAATTGAAGGATTTTAATAAAGCTCTTAATTATTCTTTCCTTCTTCTAAAATACAGAGCAAGAGGTAAAGTTGAAATAATTTCTCGTCTTAAGAGGAAAGGGTATACCTCGGCAGTAAGAAAAAGGACAGTAGAGTATTTAGAAGAGAATAATTACATAAATGATGAAGAGTTTGCCCACCTTTTTGTTAGCCACTCATTAGATAAAGGCTGGGGTCCGATACGAATCGATTTTAACCTTAAGAAGTTAGGAATTTCTCAAGAATTACGTAAGCAGGCTCTGGGAGGAGATTTCGCTTACAATGACAGGGTAAGAGAAATTATCGAGAGGAAGTTAGAGCATTACAAGAGTAGAAAACCGTCTTTGCCGAGGCCAAAAATTTGGCAAAAAATAGTGATGCATCTGGTGAGAAAAGGATTTAGTCTTAAGGTTATTAATCAAGAAATGGATAATTTAGGAGTAAATAGAGTTGAAGACGAATGAATTAAGAAAAAAATTTTTAGAATTTTTTAAAGAAAAAAACCATACACTTTTTTCTTCTGATACCTTAGTACCTGATGATGCCTCTCTTCTTTTCACTTCAGCCGGGATGAACCAGTTTAAACCTTACTTTTTAGCTGAGAAGAAGGACATAACTAGAGCTACATCTTGCCAGAAGTGCTTGCGTACCGGTGACTTAGAGATGGTTGGCCGGACCCCTCATCATCACACTTTTTTCGAAATGCTGGGGAACTTTTCATTTGGTGGTTATTTCAAGAAAGAAGCAATTGAATTTGCTTGGGAATTTATTACTAAAGAGCTGAACATATATGATAAGACTTTGTGGGTCTCGGTATACAGGGAAGATGATGAGGCCTATAATATTTGGAAAGATAATATTGGTGTATCTGAGAAGAGAATAGTTAAATTAGGTGAAGACAGTAATTTTTGGCCGGCTAATGCTCCTAGTAACGGGCCTAATGGCCCATGCGGGCCATGTTCTGAAATTTTCTTTGACAGGGGAGAGGACGTTGGTTGTCGGAAAAATGAATGCAATCCTGATTGTAGCTGTGGTCGGTTTGTTGAGGTTTGGAATTTGGTGTTCACAGAGTTTAATCGAGTAGGAGTAAATAAGTTAGAGCCTTTGCCTCAGAAGAATATTGATACAGGTATGGGTTTAGAGAGAATGGCAGCTGTTTTACAAAAGAAAGAGTCCAATTTCGAAATAGATATTTTAGCTCCGGTTGTTAAAGAAGTTGAGAGAATGGTTGTAAAAAGTTCTCGTCGCGAAGGTTTGATCAGGAGTTCTGTAAATACCATCGTTGACCATGCTCGAGCTGTTACTTTTGCAATTGCAGACGGGGTTTACCCTTCTAATGAAGGAAGAGGATATGTAATAAGGAAGATTATAAGAAGAGCTTTGCTTAAAGCAGGAGGTTTAGGTAATAAAGAGCCGTTTCTTTTTAAGTTACCTAGACGTTTTACAGAACTCATGGGTGATGTCTATCCAGAGATTAAGCAAAAAAGTGATAATATTTCAAAGATTATTGCTTCTGAGGAAGAGAAGTACTTTTTAATGATTAAAGAGGGAGAAACCCAGGCTAATCTTATCATGGATGAGCTTGGCAAAACGGCTAAGAAAGAGTTCCCTCCTGAGGATGTATTTCGCCTATATGATACTCACGGAGTGCCCTTAGAGATAATTAAGGAATTTGTCGAAGTAAAAGGGTTTAGCGTGGATGAGGGAAAATTTAACACATTGCTTAAAGAGCAACAAGAACGTTCGCGGAAAAAAAGTATGTTTGATACTAACATATTTAAAGCCGGCGAATTTGATTTAAAGGAAAAGAGTGAATTCATTGGATATGATAAGTTAGAAACAAAGGGTAAGATTTTAAAACTACTTGTGGATAATACTGAAAAAGAACTTATAAACGAGGGTGAACTAGGCTTAGTAATTTTAGATAAGACTCCTTTTTATCCTGAAAGTGGTGGCCAGCTTAATGATAAGGGTAAGATATCGACTAAAACTGGAGAGTTTAAGGTAGGTAAAGTATTTAAAGTTGCCGATGCTATTATTCATCAAGGTTCTGTTATAAGCGGTGAGATTAAAAAGAGTGAGGCTGTTGCCTCTGTTGATCAGAAAAGAAGAGAAGCTCTGGCTCGGGCCCATACAGCAACTCATCTTCTTCAGGCAGCCTTACGTCAGGTTTTAGGTGAGCACGTTGTCCAGCAAGGCTCTTTGGTTGATGAGGATAAATTCCGTTTTGACTTTACCCATTTCAATAGATTGGCTGATCAGGAGATAGAAGAGGTAGAAAATTTAGTCGCGAAATTTATCGCTAATGCCGATAAGGTTGAGAAAAAAGAACTTAGCCTTGGAGATGCTAAAGGAGAAGGAGCTCTTGCTTTTTTTAAAGATAAATATCTTAATGATGTAAGAATGGTTTCAATCTCTGATTATAGCAAGGAGTTGTGCGGTGGAACTCATGCTAATAATACCTCTCAAATAGAGAATTTTGCCATTACCTCAGAGTCTTCGATAAGTAGCGGGATTAGAAGGATTGAAGCTTCAGTTGGCAAAGAGAGCAGTATTTCAATTTTAACTCGCCGTAAAGAGAAAGTGCAAGCAAAGAAAGTCTTGGATGAAAAAAAGAAGTCTGATAAGGAGAAAATAGTAGGGGCAATTGCCAATCAAGAAGGAGAATTTATATCATCTGAGACCGGAGAGGTAATGGGGTTAAATAAGATAGAAGAAATAAGTGTTCTGGTTCGTGCATTTGAACCGAAAGCATCTTTAAAGGGCTCAGCATCTCGGGCAATACTCCTTCTTTTGGACCGGATAAAGCAGAAAATAGGCTCAGGTATAGTATTCATTGCAACCGAGAATTGCGAAAAAGATATTTTTATTTGTTCGGCTACTGATGATATAATTAGAAAAGGTTTTAGTTGTAAAAAGTTCATTTCTGAATTCGGAAAAGAATTATCTTTAGCTGGTGGAGGTAATGATAGAACAGTTCAAGGTGTTGTATTAAATAGAGGGGATAATTTCACCGATAAAGTAAAAGAAGCCATTAGCAAATTTATTAAAAAATGAGAGTTGTAAGAAATTTAGAAAGCTTAGAGAAGTTACTTCTTAAGAAGAGAATGTGCAAAAACAAAATTTACGAGAAGGTCTCTAAGATTATCAAAGGTGTTTGTGATAATGGCGATAGTGCTCTGGTTGAATACACCAAGAAATTTGATAAGGTTAAGATATCAGCTCGGGAATTAAAGATTTCTGAGTCGGAGATAAGTGCGGCCTTTAATGAACTAGACTCATCTCTCATCTCAGCATTTAAAGTGGCTATAGATAATGTAACTAAATTCTATAAAGGCCAAGTTCCTAAGACAATTAGATTAAAAGAAGATAGTGGTAAGACTTTAATTAGTCGTTATGTGCCTTTAGAGAGAGTGGGGGTATATGTTCCGGCCGGAACCGCTCCCTTAGTTTCATCGGTATACATGGCTGTTATTCCAGCTATAGTTGCCGGGGTAAAGGAAGTAGTCTTGGTTTCCCCACCAGGAAAAGACAGAAATATAAATCCTTTTATTCTGGCCTTAACTTCTCTATTGAATATAAAGGAAATATACCGTCTTGGAGGTGCGCAAGCTATTGCTGCTCTAGCTTGCGGGACTAAAACAATTAGAAAGGTTGATAAGATTGTTGGTCCGGGAAATGAATTTGTAACTGAGGCCAAACGCCAGCTCTTTGGAAAGGTAGATATTGATATGCTGGCTGGTCCTTCAGAGGTAGTTATCCTAGCTTCTAAAGATGCTAATGTAGAACACATTATATCTGATTTAGAAGCTCAGATAGAACACCATAATGGTTTGGGAATTCTAGTTACTAACTCCCGAAAGATTATAATGGAGGTAAGAAAGAAGAAGATTCCTGGTTTAGCTTTGCGGGTAAGAAATCTAGACGAAGGTTGCCGGGTAGTAAATTGCATTTCGCCTGAGCATTTAGAGATTTTAACTAAGAAACCATCTTCGCTGCTGAAGAAGATTAGAAATGCCGGAGCAATATTCTTAGGAGACTACACTCCGGTTGCTTTAGGCGATTATACTGCCGGACCTAGCCATGTTCTTCCCACCGGAGGAAGCAGCCGATTTTTTTCGTGTCTTTCAGTCAGGTCTTTTCTTAAGGAGTCTCACATTATAAATTATACTAAGAAGGCCCTGCAGGAAGAGGAACAGGTATTAGAAAAAATCGCCAACCTTGAAGGAATGGTTAAACACATAGAAAGCGTTAAGAAGAGACTGGCTTAAATTCATGGAGGAAGTATGTGGTTTAAAAGAAAAAAAGAAGTAAGAAAAGCAACTATAAATAGAAAGACAAATGAAGTAGATATTAAGGGGGAGTTTGTTGTTGATGGTAGAGGCAAAGCCAAGGTAAGCACAGGTTTTGAGCCCCTTAACCATCTACTTACTTTATTTTCGTTTCATGGTCTATTTGATTTAAATTTAAAAGCTGAAGGTGATCTTGCCCACCACATAATTGAAGATATCGGTATTGCTCTTGGTAAAGCTTTTAAAGAAGCTTTGGGAGATAAGTTTGGTATTAATAGATATGGTTCGTTTTCAGCAACTATGGATAAGGTAGTTGTTGAAGCTAATGTTGATATAAGTGGAAGACCGTCTTTACATGGACAGGATGTTGCTAGAGGAACTAAAGGTCTAGGAGATTTTTATGATACATTCACCTTTGATAATACAGATTTTACTGCAAGGCATGCTGAGGAGTTTTTAGAATCATTTGTCCAACATGCCGGATTAAGTCTGGTTTATATAATTAAATCAGGAGAAGGTGACTTACACCATTTGCTAGAGGCTCTTTTTAAAGCTATGGGTAAGGCTTTGGACCAAGCCACGCAAATTGATCCCCGCCGCAAAGGTGTTCCTTCGACAAAAGGAATAATAGACTAACCAAATAATTAAAAGATGATAGCAATTGTTGATTATGGAATGGGGAATTTAAAGAGTGTAGAGAATAGCGCCCTATTCTTAGGCAAGAAGGTGAAAGTGAGCAGTTCCCCGGCCACTATAAAGAAAGCTAAGAGAATAATTTTTCCTGGGGTAGGGCACTTTGGCCGGGCAGTCAAAGAGTTAAAAAAGAGAAAGCTTTTCGATCTTTTAAAAAAAAGAATCGCAGAAGGTGTACCTTTCTTAGGGATTTGCCTCGGGATGCAATTATTACTCGAGAAGAGTCAAGAAGCTTCCAGCCTAAAAGGATTAGGAATCATTAAGGGGGAGGTAAAAAAGTTTACTGGCAAGAAGTTAATTGTTCCTCATATGGGGTGGAATCGGATAGAGATTAAGGATGAAGGTAGAAGGATGAAGGAAGAAAGGGAGAGACTGTTTAGAGGAATTAAAAATAACAGTTATTTTTACTTTGCTCACTCTTACTATTGTGAGCCGAAAAATAGTAAGGTTGTACTAGCAGCTACTTCCTATGGAAGTGAATTTGCTTCTGCTCTACATAAAGATAATGTATGGGCAGTACAATTTCACCCTGAGAAGAGCCAAAAATTGGGTTTGAAGGTTTTTAATAACTTTTTGAAGATATGTTAGTAATACCAGCAATTGATCTATGGGAAGGGAGGGTTGTTCGTCTCCTCAGAGGGAACCCTGCTGATTCTACTGTGTATAGCAACAATCCTCTTCAGGTAGCCAGAGAATGGAAGGGGAAAGGAGCAGAGCTTCTCCACTTAGTTGATTTATCAGCTGCCTTAGGCCAGGAAGATAATTCAGAAATCATTGCTAAGATTCTAGAGGAAGTTGATATTAAGGTAGAGGTAGGTGGAGGAATTCGCGACATAGAGAAAGCAAAGAAGCTAATATCTTTGGGGGCCCAGAGAATAATAGTGGGGACCAAGAGTTTAGAGGATAAGTTCCTTAAGGATTTAATAAGAGCAGTAGGCCTTGAGAGGATTGCTGTAAGCGTAGATACTATTGGTTCCCAGGTTGCTGTAAAGGGCTGGCAGGAGAAGACCTCGCTTGAAGCCTTAGATTTCATCAAAAGCCTAGTCGAGAGGGGAATAAAGTGGATAATATATACGGATATTTCTCGGGATGGAACTCTAGAGGGGTTAAATTTAGAGCCAGTAAAGGAGTTTTCGTCATTTAAAAAAGCTAACATTATCGTCTCCGGAGGGGTATCTTCCCCTGAAGATATCAAGAGAATAAAGGAAGAAACTCCCTTTATTTGGGGGGTAATTGTTGGTAAAGCTCTCTATGAAGGAAGGATAGATTCGGAAAGTATAAATAAATATTGACATTATTGTCAAATATGATATAAAAGCTGTCTATGAAAAAGACTAAATTTTTCAATAAGGAAGAGCGAAAATGGGTGCTTATCGATGCCAAGGATAAGGTTTTGGGCAGGATGTCTACCCGTATAGCCAGGATACTGCAAGGCAAGACTAAGCCTACTTATACTCCAAATTTTCTTTGCGGGGATAGGGTTATTGTAACAAATGCCAAGTTTATAAAGTTTAGCGCAAATAAGCGGGAAAATAAAATTTATGATAAATTTACTGGTTATCCTAGCGGCCGTAAGGAGATGAGCCTTAAAGTATTGATGGATAAGAATCCTACTCGTGCGCTTTACTTGGCTGTAAGAGGAATGCTCCCTAAGAGTAATTTAGGCGCTCAGATGCTTAAATCTTTGAAAATTTATCCTGAAAGTACGCATAAGCAGACGGCCCAAAAACCACAAACAGTAGGTATTTAACTATGAAAGAAGCAAATAAAGATAAAGAAATATTTATGGCTACCGGCCGAAGAAAAGAAGCCGGTGCCCGTGTAAGATTTATTCCCAAAGGAAAAGGTAAAATCCTTATTAATGGTAAAGATATTGAAAATTATTTTTCGACTATTGATAATATAATGCAAGTTAAAAAACCTCTGATAGTTACCGAACTCCAAGGCAAGATAGATGTCTTTGCTAATGTAGATGGCGGCGGAGTAAGCGGTCAAGCTGGAGCAGTAAGCCTAGGTATCTCTCGGTGCCTAGTAGAATGGAATCCTCAGTTAAGAGCTTTATTACGAAGAGAAGATTTACTTACTCGTGACCCCCGGGCAAAAGAAAGAAAGAAGTATGGTCGCAAAGGTGCCCGTCGTCGCTTCCAGTGGACCAAGCGATAATTCATTCTTCGTATTCATCTTTCCAGGAGAAAATTATGTTTGCCCATATTGAAGATATTCTTAAAGAAATAAAAGCTGGTCGACCGATTATTGTGGTTGATGATGAGGCTAGAGAGAATGAGGGAGATCTAGTTGTCGCTGCTAGTTTTGCTACGCCTGAAGTCATCAATTTTATGATCACTGAGGCTAAGGGTTTAGTCTGCGTTCCTCTTACAAAGAAAAGGATTGAAAGATTAGGCTTAGGTCCTATGCACCATGCGGCTGGAGCAGATCCTTTTAAGACAGCCTGGAGAGTTTCAGTAGATGCAGCGATGGGTACAACTACTGGAATTTCAGCCTTTGATCGAGCTAGAACAATAGAGGTTTTAATTTCACCAAAAAGCATCTTTCAAGATCTAACAAAACCCGGACATACCTTTCCTTTAGAGGCAAAAGAGGGCGGAGTCCTAGTAAGGGCTGGACATACTGAAGCAGCTGTTGATTTTACAAAATTGGCTGGTCTTTATCCTGCTGGAGTGATTTGTGAAATTATAAATGAAGATGGCTCTATGGCTAGGCTTCCCGATTTAATTAAATTCGCTAAGAAACATAATTTAAAAATATGTACTATTGCTTCGCTGATTGAGTATCGTCGAAGAAAAGAGAAGTTAATAAAGCTAGTGGAAAAAGTAAATTTACCTACCGAGTATGGGCAGTTTAGCTTTTTCCTTTATGAGTCTTTGATTGACGGAAGCGAGCATGTTGCCTTGGTTAAAGGAGATATTACTGATAAACCTATTCTTGTTCGCGCACACTCAGAGTGTCTTACTGGTGATACATTTCTTTCGCGACGCTGCGACTGTGGCAATCAACTTAGAAGGTCTCTAGAGGCAATAGGCAGAGAAGGAGGAGTTCTTCTTTACCTGCGTCAAGAAGGAAGAGGCATTGGTTTAAAGAATAAGATAAAAGCCTATAGTTTGCAGGAAAAGGGAGTTGATACTGTAGAGGCAAATCGTTTGTTGGGTTTTCCCTCTGACCTAAGAGATTATGGAATCGGAGCACAAGTTTTAGCAGATTTAGGGGTAAAAAGGATTAAGCTTCTTACAAATAATCCTAAGAAAATTATTGGCCTTGAAGGTTACGGTTTAGAAGTTGTTGAACGAGTGCCAATAAAAATAGAAGAGGCAGAGGATAGCAAGTATTATTTAGAGACAAAGAAGAAAAAAATGGACCATATGATATAGGAGACAAAGGAGGTAAGGATGAAGGAGATAAAAGGAAGTTTTTTAGGTAAAGGCAAGAAGATCGCAATTGTTATTTCACGGTTCAATGAATTCATTAGTAATCAACTACTTCAAGGTTGTGTGGATACTCTAAATAAATCAGGAGTAACTAAGGAAAATATCTTTGTTATTTGGACACCAGGTTCTTTTGAGATACCTCAAGTATTAAGCAAGTTAGATACTAAGAAATTTAATGCTGTTGTCGCCTTGGGAGCAGTGATAAGAGGAGAAACTTCTCATTTTGAGTATATTGCATCTGAGGTTGCCAAGGGAGTAGCTAGGATTTCACAAGATAAGAAAATTCCGGCTACCTTTGGGATAATCACTGCTGATACTGTAGAGCAAGCAGTAGAGAGAGCAGGAGCAAAACAAGGGAATAAAGGTAGAGACGCTGCCTTAGCAGCTCTAGAAATGGCAGATATTTTTTCGCAGATATAATTGCGAACAGATAATCATTTTGACAATTTGTCCTATTATGCGTTTAAGATCAAAAGCAAGAGCAACAGCTTTATCTCTTCTTTATCAAATAGAGATATCAAAAGTTGATTTTCATCAGGCCCTCCAGGATTATTCAGAAAATTACCCTCAAAAACAAGAAGTTATTGACTTCTTTTCCCTTTTGGTAGAAGGAGTGGTAACCAATATGCCTTCAATTGATGCTTTGATAAAAAAATACGTAAAAAACTGGGAGATCAAAAGGATGGCAGTTGTTGATCGAAATATTTTAAGGTTGGGATGTTTTGAGCTGCTCTTCTCAGAGGATATTCCTCCTAAAGTTGCCATAAATGAAGCTATCGAGTTGGCAAAACGCTTTGGTGATATTGATTCACCCCGATTTGTCAATGGAATACTAGATAAAATATACAAGATGGAAAGGAGCAAAGAGAAGAATACTAACCAAGGCCAAGGAGTTTCTTAAGATATGGACGAGAAGAGATGCGATTTACATATTCACTCTAATTTCTCTGACAGTGACGCTGGTTTAGAGACTATTTTTAAACAGGCCAAGGAAAAGGGGCTAGCTTGCATTGCTGTTACTGATCATGATACTCTTGATGGCATGAATTCTGCTCGTGCTTACAGCAAGAGTTATGGCATTGAGTTGATTGAAGGTTTTGAGCTAAGCGCCGAACATAAAGAGGTAGAGGTTCATATTCTAGCTTATTTTGTTGATCCTGAAAATAGGGAATTAAAATCAGAGTTAGCCCAAGTAAAGGAATTAAGAAGAGAAAGGCTCTTATGGATGGGGGAGAAGTTAAACTCTTTAGGCGTAGAGGTTGATGTTGAAGAGTTGTTTTCAAAAATAAAAGTGGCAATGCCTACAAGGTTACATCTGGCTTTATACCTTTTAGAGAAGGGCAAGGTTAAAACTTTGCGCCAGGCTTTTACAAAGTACCTTTCTCCAGGAAGACCTGCTTATAGAGGTCGTTTTAAATATTCAGTAGAAGAAGCAATTCAGCTTATTAGAAAATTCGGAGGGTTAAGTTTTATTGCCCATCCTCATGCGATTCCTGACCAATCTTGGGTAGAAGAGTTTATTTCTTTAGGCGTTGACGGGCTGGAAACAGTTTATCCCACAATGTCTCTTGCCAAGAGATTACTTTATAGAGATATGGCAATTAAATTCCAACGGCTGCAAAGCGGCGGTTCTGATGCTCATGGAAGTTATAAGGAGTTTGTAGAAGTTGGAGAAGTAAGCATACCTTATACTTGGGTAGAGGATATGAAGAGCCGTTTAGAGAGGGAGAAGTGTTAAAGGCGAAACTTAAGCAAGATCTTTGCTTTTTGAAAAAGACCTTTTCTTTAGCGAAAAAAGGAGAAGGGTTTACTTCACCCAATCCTTTAGTAGGAGCACTTTTTGTTAAGAATAATAAGATTTTGTCTTTTGGTTATCACCATAAAGCCGGAGGGCCCCATGCAGAGGTAGAAGCAATAAGAGCAGCTAAGAAGAAATTAAGCGGCAGCACTCTTTATGTTAACCTAGAGCCCTGTTGCGGCTTTGGCCGAACCGGACCCTGTGTTGATGAGATTATTAAAAGAGACATAAAAAGGGTAGTTATTGCTACAGCGGACCCTAATCCTAGGGTTAATGGTAAATCAATAAAAAAATTAAGAAAGGCCGGAATTAAAGTAGAAGTAGGTTTATGTAAAAAAGAAGCCCAGGAACTTAACGAAATATTTTTTAAAAACATGAGAGAGAAAAAGCCTTTTGTAGTAGCCAAGGTGGCTCAGAGTTTAGACGGAAAGATCGCTACTCAAAAAGGTATATCTCAATGGATTACCTCAAGTTCAAGCCGAAAATTTTCTAAAAAATTAAGAGATAAGTACGATTGCGTCTTAATAGGGGCTAATACTCTTATAAAAGATAATCCTGGTCTCAATGGCCTAAAGAGGTTTCCTTTTAAAGCAGTGATTTCTCCTCGGCTTAATATACCTTTAGATTCTTATCTTTTGGAGAAGAACCCTGATAAGTTAATAATTTTTACTTCTGACAAGAGTAAGCTTAAGAGAAAAAAGATTCCGGATAAAGTTAAGGTTTTCTTTTTAAAAGAAAAAAAAGGCTGGCTGCCAATAGAGAAAATCTTAAAAATTCTTTACTCTCTGGGCCTAATGTCTGTTTTTGTTGAAGGCGGGTCTCAAACTTTGGGTCAGTTTTTTATCAAAAAGGAAGTGGATAAAGCTTTTTTCTTTATCGCCCCTAAGGTTATAGGCGGTAGAGCCGCTCTTAGTTCTATAGGGGCAGAAGGGTTTTCTACCCTCAAAACTGCCCCTAGCCTAGAGAATTTTAAGATAAAGCGGATAGGTAAAGATATTCTTGCTTGGGGCTATCCTAAATATTGATTTTCTGTTATAATTGGAAGCTATGGATGAGAAAAGACGACTAATAAGATTAGATGTAGGGGATTTTCTAGAAATTCGGCCTCTGAAGGAAGTAGGTTCTTGCCTTAAGGGT
>CAZHVO010000022.1:0-15034 GCA_964536195.1 uncultured Planctomycetia bacterium | reverse complement strand
CTCGTTACAATGATGCTTCTTTGGTGAAATTATTAGAAGAAAAAGGCGTAGGTCGTCCATCCACATATGCCCCAATTATCTATACGCTTTTTAGGAGAAATTATGCTCGTAGAGAAAAGAGAGCTTTTCTTCCTACTGTTTTAGGTATAAAAGTGAGTGATCTTTTGGTAAAGTACTTTCCTCAGGTCATGGACGAGAATTTTACTGCTTCTTTGGAAGAGAAGCTAGACAGAGTAGAAAAAGGAAAGGTCCAATGGCAGAAGATTTTAGAAGATTTCTATCCAGCTTTTGACAAGCGGTGCGAGAAAACTTTACTGGTAGTTAAGAAAGAAATCGAGTATTCAGACAAGTTTTGTCCTAAGTGTAAGGGGAGGCTAATAATAAAGTGGTCGCGAAGAGGTCAGTTTTTAAGTTGTGAAAACTTTCCACGTTGCCGCTATGCCGAGAGCATTACTACCGGAGTTGCCTGCCCGGATTGTAAAGAGGGACAATTGGTAGAAAGGAGAAATCGCAGGGGCCAGAACTTTTATGGCTGTAGTAAATTTCCTAACTGTACTTATACTAATCGTTCCTTGCCTGAGGATCAAAACAATAATGACCAGGAAGATACCAAGGATGAAGGATAAAAGATGATTTCTTTTTCTCACTATATTGATAAATTCTTGAATTACTTAAATATCGAGAAAAATTGTTCCAGTCACACCATTAATAATTATGCAGCTGATCTTCGGGAGTTCGGGGATTTTCTGGAGTCCCGCGGGGGGAAAGACATAAAGAGAATCGATTATTTTCTATTAAGAAAATTTTTGAGTGTTCTAAGTGAAAAGAAATTGAACAAACGTACTCTTTCCAGAAAGATTTCAACAATGAAGAGTTTTTTTAAATTTATGCTTAGAGAGAGCTTGATAAAGAGCAATCCGGCTTCTTCATTAATTTATCCGCGGTTAGATAAACCTTTGCCGAATTTTTTAACCGAGAAAGAAATTGGGAATATGTTAAAATTACCCAAAGGGGATGAGCTTTTGGTTCTAAGAGATAAGGCAATTTTAGAATTTCTTTATTCGACTGGGGCCCGGGTATCCGAGATGGTTTCATTAAAGAAGGAGAGTGTGGATTTTATAAGTGGAATTGCTAAGGTAAGAGGAAAGGGCAAAAAAGAGCGCCTCCTTCCCATAGGTGAACCAGCCTTAAAGAGCTTAAAGAAGTATATTGATAGGCGTGGCGATAATAATCCTTCTTTATTTGTGAATAAGCGGGTAGGAACCTTAACTGATCGCGGGGTAAGAGATATTATATATAAATATGTGAAGAAGGCTGCTATAGTTTCGAAAGTTTCTCCCCATACATTTCGTCACTCTTTTGCTACTCACCTTCTTGATAGAGGAGCAGACCTGCGAAGCGTACAGGAGCTCCTGGGGCATTCGAGCATATCTACTACACAGATCTATACTCATTTAACTATTGATTCTCTTAAAAGTGTTTATCTGAAAGCACACCCACGAGCAAAGTAATGAAGATTTTATTTTTAATTTATGATTTTATCTTTTGTCTGGGGCTTATAATCTATTTACCCCTGCACCTTTGGCGTAGGAAGATGACCCCGATAGCCTTAGGGGAGAAATTAGGATTTATTAGCTCAAAAGAGATAAAGAAATCTATTTGGATACAGGCAGTAAGCGTTGGCGAGGCCAATTTAATTGGAAATTTAATAAAAAAACTAAAAGAGTCTCAAGACTCACCAATAGTGATATCAACTACAACTTTAACTGGCAATAGGATTGCTAGAAAACGCTACTCACACTTAGCAAAGATAATTTTCTTTCCCTTTGATCTTTCATTTGTGATTGAAAGAGTCATAAGGGTAATTAAGCCTAAGATATTTATTGCGGTTGAGACTGAAATTTGGCCTAACCTCTTTTATCGCTTGAGAAAGAAGAAAATTCCGATAGTTATTATTAACGGAAGAATTTCTGATAAGGCCTTCAAGCATTATCGTCTAGTAAGGCCTTTTATGGGCAGAGTTCTTAAAAAGTGCGATTACATTGGTGTCCAGAACTCACTTTATGAGGAGAGGTTCCTCTTTCTGGGTGCTGATCCCAAGAAGATTGTCATTAGCGGAAATATGAAATTCGAGAGTATCTTAATAGACGAAGACAAGCTACGTCAAAAGCAGGAGAAATATAAATCTATTCTCAAAAGAGACGGTAATAAACTTTTAGTTGCTGCCAGTACCCATGATCCTGAGGAGGAGATTGTAATTGATATCTACAAGGATATTTTTAAAAGCCCAGGAGGGATTACTTTGATCATTGTTCCACGCCATCTTGAACGAGTATCACAAATTGAGAAGATTATTCGTCTGGCAAGTTTTAATCCGGTAAGGATGAGTAAGGTCGAGGAGAATCTTACTGACAAGAGAAATATCTTTATAGCTGATACTATAGGGGAGCTAATATATTTTTACAGTATAGCTGATATTTGTTTTGTTGGCGGGAGTTTATCCAAAGATGGTGGGCATAATATTTTAGAACCAATATATTTTCGCAAACCGACTATTTTTGGTCCGAATATGGATAATTTTTTCGATATTGAAGAGATTGTTTTGGAAAAGGGTGCTGGCATTAAAGTAAGGAATCGGGAGGAGCTAGGTGAGGTGTTATTAGGATTAGTAAGCGATACAGCACTAAAAAATAATTTACAAAACCGCTGTCAGGAAGTTTTTGAAGGCGAGAAGAAGAGCCTAAATAATAATTTAGATATAATTTTAAAGTTTTTATCGGGAAGTTAATCAGAAGATTAAGGCAATGGTAAGACTAACCAAGTGGTATATAGGCCTCCTAGAGAAGGAAAAGAAGAATCTTCCCGAATCTTTTTTTTTCTTTCTGCTTTGCCTTTTTTCTTATCTCTATGGGGTTGGAGTATCTTTTAGAAACCTATTCTATAAGATAAAGATTATTCCTAGTTTCCTTCCAAAAGCTAAGGTTATCAGTGTTGGCAATCTTTCCTGGTCTGGTTCAGGTAAGACCACTCTGTGTTTATGGCTTTGGGGACGTTTATCACCTAAGTATAAGGCGGCTATTCTGCGTCGTGGGTATGGCCAAGATGAGGGTAAGTTACTTAAAGAGAGGACTGGTGCTGTTTTTTCGGCAATCAAGAGAAGTAAGCTGGCCAAGAGATTAGAGAATTCTTTTGACCTTTTTATTCTCGATGATGGTTTTCAACATCGAAGCTTAGCTCGAGATGTCGATATTGTTATGATGGGTTCGAGAGATTTTCAGAAGAAACCGAGGCTGATTCCAGCCTACTTTTTTCGGGAACCATTAAACTCTTTAAAAAGGGCTGATATTTTGCTTCTTAATTACAAAGAGGAGATGAAGGATGTTGAGGCTATAAAAAAATCAATTTTAAAAGTTGCCCCGCAACTTAAGATATATTTTTCGAACTATTCTAACAAAGGGTTTCTAGATTTAGTAGGTAATAAATTTAAGAGTGATTTTTTACTGGGACGAAGACTAGCAGCTTTTGCTGCTATAGGGTACCCTCAAGGGTTTTTTAATAAGTTGGCTGAGCTTGGCTTAGACATTGCCGAAAAAATAATTTATCCTGATCATTATGAGCTAAGTAGTGCCGAATTTAAGAGCTTAGAAGCTGATTTAATAAAGAAAGGAATAAATGACTTAGTAATTACCCATAAAGATAAGTATCATCTTCCTTGCTGCAAGGGGCAGTTAAATATTTTTATTCTCGAGGTAGAGCTAGAAATAGAGAATGAAGATGAGTTTTTAAAGAGCATAGAGGATAAGTTAGTGAGAGTAGGTAAGCAATGATGTACTATTTGGCAAAACTGATAAGAAAGGCTTTACTTAAATTACCCCTAGGGGCCTCTCTTTTCCTGGCTAGGACAATTGGTCTGTTTTTCTATCTTAATGGCCGTAAACGAAGAGTGGCTTTTAGGAATATAAAAGCAGCCTTTCCTGATAAGACTAATCGCCAAGCACATTCAATTTTGCGAAAGAGCTTTAGTCACTTTGGCTTAACAGTGGTAGAGCAGCTAATTATTTCGCGGATATATGATAATGTAATTTTAAAAGAAGAGGAAGATAAATATCCTGGAGGAGGAGTATTTGTAGGGATTCACGCTGGTAATTGGGAGTTAGCTGTCTCTTATTGGGCCCAGAGACATAAACTTGCTGTTTTGGCCCAACAACAAAAGCATAGAGGATTAGATAAATTCTTGAATGAGTTACGTCGAGAAGGGAAAGTAAAGGTATGTTTTAGTCTAAAGGAGTTAATTAAATGTGTGCGTCAAGATTATATGATTGGGGTAGTGATAGACCATGGTGCTGAAGCCGATGCTTTGGAAATCGAGTTTTTCTCGCAGCTAGTTCCAACCCCCAAGGGGGCAGTCTATCTGGCCAAAAAATTTAATAAAAAGATATATACTACCTTTTGCCGACGTCAGAAGAATTTTTCTCATTCCTTTGAGGTAGGTAAACCTATAGATGTTGAAGGCAGGGACGAAAGGGAAGTATTAACAGAATTAAATAAAATTTACGAAGGTCTTTTAAGGAAGTATCCTTGGGAGTATTTCTGGTACTACAAGCGTTTCAAGCGTAAAGTAAATCGCGATGTTCTAATTTTAAATGATGGTAAGCCCGGTCATCTTAAGCAAGCGAAAGCCTTACTGTTTTTATTATCTGAAGGGCCCTCGCAGATAAGAAGTAAGATTATTGAAGTTAAGTATAAGCATTGGTTTGGGAGAATACTTGCCGATATTATAGCTTTCTTTGTTGGAAGAAATTGCCTTAGTTGCGGGACTTTTTTAAGCCATTTGGTCGATAAAAGAACCTGGCAGGAATTGGATAGAACCTATGCTGACATTGTAATAAGTGCCGGCAGCTTTATTGCTCCAGTAAATAAGCTGTTTTCTTCTTATTTGGGAGCGAAATCAGTTACGGTTTTACGTCCAAATATACCTTTGCGAAAGTTTGACCTAGCGATTATTCCTGAGCACGATCGGATACAAAGTGATAAGGCTGTAATGATTAAGGGGGCTTTATTTTATCCGGACAATCTCGAAGGAAAGGCAGGAGATTGCAGAGATTTCTTTAACTTGAGTGAAGATAAGAAGATTTCTTTCTTCTTAGGTGGACCGATTTCAGAAAGAGAAGAATTCGTTGAGAACCTACAGCTTTTTATTCCCAAGCTAAAAGAATTTTCCTTAAAGGAAGACTATAAGATTCTTATTAGCACCTCTCGGCGTACCCCTAGGGAAGCCGAAGATTATTTGGAGAAAGAACTAAAAGGCTTCGTGAATCTAGAGGCTTTAGTTATAGCTAATAAGGATAATTACGATTTTGTTTTTGAAGGCTTCGGTGGTTTAGCTGATGTTGTTTTCATTAGTAGCGAGAGTATCTCTATGGTTTCAGAGATAGCATCCCTGCGCAAGCCCTGTGTTTGTGTTTTTTTTGAGCCTGAGGATGATAAACGCAAAGTTTTCTTGGGGTCGATGAAAGAGGAGATAAGTTTTTTAAGAAAGCCTTACAACATAAGTTCAATAAAACTAAAAACTTCACTGATTTTCGACAAGAATAAAGAGGTAGTAAAAAAAGCTTTAGGGAAATTATTATGAGAGTAATGCAAATTCTTCCTCGGATGCGTGTTGGTGGTGTTGAGAGAGGGGTTTATGACTTAGCGCGATTTTTTAAGGACAAGGATGTTACCACTATTATTGTCAGCGGGGGAGGTTCCCTTGCCGAGGAGTTAGAGGCTGAAGGCATTAAGCATTACACACTGCCGGTCTATAAAAAATCACTATTAGGATTGCTTCTTATTCCTAAACTAAGGAAGATTATTGAAGATGAGAAAATAGATATTATTCATGCTCGTAGTCGGGTACCCGGTTGGATAAGTTTTTTTGCTTCTCGTTCCGGTAGGGCTCATTTTATTACTACAGCCCATGGAATTTATAAGAACCGTTTCTTTAGTGAAGTTATGGGATGGGGGAAGTTTGTTATTGCTCCTTCCCGGGTGGTTGCCCGCCATATGCGTGATAGGTTTGGGGTAGGAGAAGATAAGATAAGTATTATAAGCCGCTGGGTTGATTTAGATAAGTTTAATTTTACCGATTATAAAACCCGTAAGGAGAGTAACTATATTGTTAGCGTTGGTCGAATTTCTCCGAGTAAAGGCTATGAGCACCTAATTAAAGGATTTAAAAAAGTAGTTAGATTTAATCCTTATTTAAAGTTAAAGATAGTCGGTTCTGCTGATAAATCTAAGCAGAGATATTTGGAGCATTTAAAAACTCTGGTAAACCGGTTTTCTCTAAATTACAATGTTGAATTTGTTGGGTTTGCGCAGGATGTTGGGGGCATTTTAGCTAGGGCTCGCATTCTGGTCGCACCTTCGGTAATCGAAGAGTCTTTTGGTAGGGTGATTATCGAGGCTTTTGCTTGCGGAGTCCCAGTTGTCGCTACTGCTGTAGGAGGATTTAAGGAAATAATTAAGGATGGAAAAAACGGGCTTTTGGTTGAGCCTGGAGATAGCTCAGCCATATCGGAAGGTATTTTGAAGATATTAGAGGATTCTAATTTTGCTGAAAAACTAGTCAAGCAAGCTCGGGAAAAGGTAGAGCGAAAGTATACCATGGAGGAATGCCTGTTGGAGACTGAAGAAGTTTACAAGAAAACGATCGCGACATTAAGGATTCTGGTAATTAAAATTTCTTCTTTGGGTGATTTAATATTAAGCCTACCCTCCTTAAAGGCCCTGCGTGACGAATTCCCGCACAGCTCGATCAGTCTTTTAACTCTCAAAAAATACCACTCTTTTATTTGCGATTGTCCTTACATTGATGAGGTTATTAGCCTAGATGGCAAGTATAAGAAGTTTAAGAGTATCCTTAATATTACCCGTACCTTAAGGCGTTGTTCGTTTGATTATATAGTGGACTTACAAAATAGTCGTTCATCTCATCTCATATCTTTTTTGAGTTTTCCTCGGCAATCTTTTGGATATTCTTATCGAGGAGGTTTCTTGCTGACCAGAAGACTAAAATATAACCGCCAGGATTCGCCGTTACTTTCTCAAGAAAGGGTATTACAACTATTGGGTATTAAATTTGTTGAGAAGAAATTAACTTTTTGGCCCCAAGAATCAGAACATCCTATTGCTTTGCCAGCAGCTGATCTTATTGGCATAAATATATCAGCTTCTCGGAAGTGGCGGTCAAAGAATTGGCCTCGGGGGCACATTTTAAGGTTAATTGATTTAATCCATAAGAATTTTTATAATTCTCGAGTAGTTCTCTTTGGAGATGAAGATTCAAAGGAGGAGGCTAGAATAATAGAGAAGTCTAGCCAACCTTCACCGCTTAACCTTTGCGGAAAGACTACTTTACGTACTTTACCTCAAGTGATGAAGAGCCTAAAAGCATTCATCACTCCTGATACTGCCACTTTGCATTTATCTGTAGCCTTAGGTATTCCCACCATTGCTCTTTTTGGTCCCACTGACCCGAGTCGTCACACAGTCAAGAGCAAGAACCTTCATGTTTTTTGTGAAAAAATGCCTTGTTCTTTTTGTTACCGGCCAAAGTGTGGGCTTGAAGAAACAAATGCCTGTTTGGCTAAGATTTCTTCTCAAAGAGTCTTGGCTAAAATCAAGGAGATACTTAAAAAGTGAACGTCCTTATCCTCACTACCCACCTTAATCCTGGAGGTCTTTCCCGCTATGTTCTTAATTTAAGCAGATCTTTAAAAAGACAAAATCATAATGTCTGGGTTGCTTGTAGCGGCGGAGAGTGGATTCCGAGGTTAAGTGAGAATGGCGTAAAGTATAAGCATATCCCGATTAAGACAAAATCTATCTGTAGCCTAAAGGTACTTTTCTCTTTTCTGGCTTTGGGTAAGCTCATTGAACAAGAGAAATTTGATCTAGTCCACTGTAATACCCGGGTAACTCAGTTTCTCGGGTTTCTTATTCATAAGCGTTTTAATCTTCCCTATATAGGCGCATATCACGGGTTTTATCGGCCGTCAATCTTTAGAAAGAAGTTTAAATTTTCAGGGGTAATGAGTATTGCCGTAAGTAAAGCAGTAAAAGAACACTTGATAAATGATTTGGGTATAGAAGGCGAGAAGATAAAGGTTGTTTATAATGGAATTGATAGTGAGGAGTTTTCATCTAAAGAGGCTAGTAAAAGTGATTGGGGTTTCAGAAATGAAGATTATTTAATAGGCATTCTTGGTAGAGTCTCGCAAGAAAAAGGCCACTTTTTAGCTGTTGATGCGATTGCTAAGCTTGTCTCCAGACGTAAGAATATTTATTTGTTAGTTTCTGGTAGAGGTAGGTTGGATAGTAAATTACGGGAATATTTGAAGCAAAAGGCCTTAGAGGAAAGAGTTAAGTTCATCGATTGTCGGCCTAATCAATTTTTAGATATTATAGATTTACTATTAGTGCCTTCTAAAAAGGAAGGTTTTGGTTATTCAATTCTTGAGGCTTTTACCAAAGGCGTTCCGGTAATCGGTTATAATACCGGAGGTATTGCTGAGATTGTAAGAGATAGAGAGAATGGCCTTTTGTTTCATAACTACGATAGCCTTGCTTTGGTTGAGAAAATAGAAGATATTATTTCCAACGATAATTTATGCCGAAAAATCGTGCAACAAGCCAGAGATGATGTCTTATACTTTTCAAGTCAACGTATGGCAACAGACACAGAAAAGGTATACAGAGAGGTTTGCTAGTGAAGAAATTAACATTATTTCTCCTCATAATAGCTCTTTTATTGGGTTCATTCTGGATATATCTTAACCAAAATTACGCAACCCCAATATTAATGTACCACTCTTTAGATAAGTCAAAGGTAGATACTTATGCGGCGGTGGACCCCAAAGTTTTTCGCAAGCAAATGGAATACATTAGAGCTGGTGGTTACAAGGTAGTTTTTCTCTGGGAGTATTGCAAACTACTTAAAGAAGATAAAACTATCCCTAAAAATTTAGTAGTAATAACTTTTGATGACGGCCATAAAGACAATCTTAAGGCTAGGGAGGTGTTAAAAGAGTTTGGCTACCCGGTGACTATTTTTATCATTGCTAAGAAAATAGGAAGTGAGGGGTTCTTGTCCAAAGAGGATATTGTATCTTTTTTAACTGATGAAACGTTAAGGGTTGATATTGGCTCACATACCTTAACTCATGCTTATCTGCCGGATCAAGAGAGATTGGTGGTAAAAAGAGAAATTTTTCAATCAAAAAAATTGTTAGAGGATAGTTTTTCCCAAGAGGTTAAAACATTCTCCTATCCTATAGGCGGATTTACTGAAAAAGCCTTATCAGATGTCCAAGAGGCCGGATATTTGTGTGCTTGTGCTACCAATAGAGGTTTTTCCCGAAAGCTTAATCGTTTTGCTTTGCGGAGAATTAAAGTTACCAATCGTGATTCAAGCTTTAAGCTTTGGGCTAAATTAAGCGGATTTTACAACGCCTTTAGAAAACCCAAGAATCCTTATTAGCATTCAGGATAATGAAGAATATGGAAAGAATATTAATAGTAGGTGTGAATTGGCTAGGCGATTCCCTGCTTACTACTCCAGTTTTTAAAGCTTTGAAAAAGAAGTTTCCCGACTCTTACCTAGGGGTTATGGTTGTAGAGAGAGTAAGGGAAGTTTTTGAGGGTAATCCTTATATTGATGAGGTAATTATCTTTGATGAAGGAGGTCAGCAGAAAGATTTTTTTGCTAAGTTAAAATTCATTCAACTTTTACGGAAGAAGAAGTTTGATACGGTCTTTCTCATTCACCGTTCATTTACCCGAGCCTTCATCTGTTTTTTAGCTGGTATAGACTTAAGAATCGGATACCGGCGGATTAAAAATTATTTCATTCTCAATAAAAGAATAAAACTCCCAAAAGGCTTGGTTCATCGTCAGGATCTCTACCTTTATCTCTTTGAGAAATCCGGTATTGTTATTGAGGACAGATTGCCTATTTTTTTTATACCTGAAGATGTCAGAATTAAGGTTAATAAGGATTTAGAGCTACTAAAAAAAGAGCAGGCTTTTCTTATTGGTATAAATCCTTCAGCTAATTGGGAGCTTAAGCGTTGGCCAGGAAGCTACTTTGCTAATTTAGCTGATTGTTTAGTCAGAGATTTTAATTCGGCAATTATTTTTATTGGAACAGAAGCCCAGCGACCGCTTATTGAGGAAGTTAGAGCCATGATGAGTCAAAACTCCTTTAACTATTCTGGCAAGACAAGCCTTAAAGAGCTAGGAGCCCTAATACAGAATTTAAGGCTTTTTATCTCTAATGACTCCGGACCAGCACATTTAGCGGCATCTTTAGAGGTAAATACCTTGGTTATTTTTGGACCTACTTCAGCCGAGGCTACAGCACCGCGAGGAAGAGCGGTTAAAGTAGTCAAGAAGAATGTTGATTGTCAGATACCTTGTTATAGGCTTGATTGTCAGGATAATACTTGTCTAAAAGATTTAAACGTTGATCAAGTCTACGCTCAAGCTAAAAACATATTAAATAATGGTTAAGAGGATAATAATAAATTTTCCTACTAATTTAGGTGATGTAATTATGGGGCTGCCGGTTCTAGATAAACTGCACTCTAATTATCCCCGGGCTGAAATTTCAGCTATTACTTCACCACAGACCCATAACTTTCTTATGCGCAATCGCTTTATCGATGAAGTTATCCTATTTGACAAGTCTTGGAGGCCACGAGCAAAGATAAAATTCTGTCTTTACTTAAGAGGCAAGTATGATTTGATTGCTGATTTAAAGAACTCCTTTCTTCCAGTTGCTTTGGGCATAGGCAAAAGAACACCTTTTATTCGCCGATTTTCTAACAAAGTACATATAGTGGATAAATATCTTAGCTTAATAAGTAAGATTGCTCCCAAAGAGAGTGGTGAAAAGAGTAATTTTGTTCTCAAAGGCAATGAAAGAGATAAATGGGATTCTTTAGAGATAGGGAAAGCTATATTTATTGCTTGTAGCTCACGTTCAAGTATAAAACAATATCCTTATGCTAATCTAAAAGATGTGGTTTCATCTTTTGAGAATAAACAAAAGGTTGTTATTTTAGGCCAGGAACAAGATAGAGGATTTTATAAAGATATACTTGAGCAAGGAGGAGTTATTGATTTAGTGGGCAAAACCAACATATGGGATGTCTTTTATCTTCTTAAGGAATATGCAAGTTTACTTTTGGGAGTAGACTCAAGCATTACTCATATGGCTAGTTATCTTGAGGTGCCGGTAGTTTGCCTTTTTGGTCCAACTAGTTATGAAAGATCATATCCACGTTCAAATTGTTCAATAATTTTACGAAAAGAGGAATTAGATTGTCTGCCTTGCGAGGTAGCAAGATGTAATCGTAACAATGAATGCATGGAGATAGCACCTCAAGAGATTATTGATGCTATAAATAAAATATTAAAGAATGCAAACACCAAATAAGATTTTAATAGTTCGTACAGATAGATTAGGAGATGTTATACTTTCCACGCCAGTAATTAAGAATTTACGCCTGTTTTTTCCTAAATCACATATTGCTTTTATCTGTCGGCCTTATACCCGAGATGCTCTAGAGGGAAATCCGGACTTAGATGAAGTTATTATCTACGATAAGTATGGAAAACAAAAAAGCCTCTGGGCTTCAATTAAATTTGCCTTCTTCTTGCGCAAGAAGAAGTTCGATCTTGCTATAGTCCTGCATCCTACAAACCGCGTCCATTTAATTACTTTTTTGGCTGGGATACCAGAAAGAGTAGGGTGGGACAAAAAGTTAGGTAAGTTACTGACTCAAAGGATTAAACATACCAAGCAAGAAGGCAAAAAACATGAGCTTGAATATACTTTGGATCTTTTGAGGTCTTTGGGTATTGCGATTAAGTATACTGATACTTATTTCCCGATCTTATCTAAGGCCAAGACGAAAATAGAGCAATTACTTAAGGATGAGGGGATAGCCGAGGGTGATAAATTTATTGTTATTCATCCTTCAGCCTCTTGTACTTCTAAGCGTTGGCCTCAAGAGAACTTTAGGAAGGTAATTAAATTGCTAAAAGAAAAGTTAAGTTTTAAGATAATTATAATAACCTCACAGAGTGAGAGAGAATTTGGAGAAAAATTAGTTGGTGATAGCGGTGTTATTGATTTAAGGGGTAGCTTAAGTATTTCAGAACTGGGAGCCTTGCTTGAACAAACGGCTCTTTTTATTTCGAACGATTCCGGCCCGGTTCACATTGCTGCTAGCTTTAACACTCCGGTAATTTCTATTTTTGGCAGAACCGATTCAGGGCTTTCGCCCTTGCGATGGGGGCCACGAGGGAGAAAAAGCTTTTATTTGCATAAAGATGTTGGTTGCACTAAGTGTTTAGCCCATGGTTGTGCAAAAGGTTTTCTCTGCCTTAGGGAAATTACTCCTCAAGAGGTAGCCGATAAAGCCATGTCTTTTCTCAAAAGACGAAATTCTTAAAAACCTTAAGATTCCCCTTGACAATAGGAAAAATATGGGTTATATTGAAAATGGAAACCATTATCAATAGGAGATGTTAATGCCGGGACAAAATGGAACAGGGCCACCTTGGTGGCATGGAAGATTTAGAGGGTGTGGTTATAGAATAACTATGCCTAGGCAGGCTATTTTAGATATTTTAAGTAAAACCTTAGAACATCTAAGCGCTGAAGAGGTGTATTTGGCAGTTCGCAAGGTCTATCCAGCAATAGGTCTTACTACGGTTTATCGTACTTTAGAAATACTTGTTCAAATGGGTGTTATCTTTAAATTTGATTTTGGAGATAGCCGGGCAAGATATGAGTTAAGTAAGGGCCCTAAGGGCATTAAACATCACCATCATTTGGTATGTATAAGTTGCGCAAGGGTTATTGATTATACTGATTTTATTGATGATGAGGTAGAGTTATTACAGAGGACAGAAAGAGGCCTTTCTGAAAAATACAACTTTAAGATTACAAACCATCTTATTCAATTTTACGGATTGTGTAATAAGTGTAGGAATAAGAGTAAGTAATTATTTTTTTTAAAATATTAATGAAAATGATTTTCATTAACAAAATAGGAGGTGATTCAGATGCCAGGAGGAGACAGAACAGGTCCTAGGGGTATGGGTTCGATGACTGGTCGAGCAGCAGGTTATTGCGCAGGTTTCTCTGTGCCAGGTTATGCTAATCCGGTTCCAGGAAGAGGCCGGGGGTTTGGCCGTGGTTTGGGGCGTGGATTAGGAAGAGGCCGAGGTTTGGGTAGAGGCGTTGGTTTTCGAGGAGCAGCTTATGCTTATGGAAATCCTTATTATGGAGACCCTTACCTTGCAGCTCCATATTATGGGCCAGAGCTTAATTCTCAACAGGAAGCCCAGATGCTAAAAGAGCAAGCTAAGGCTATACAGGAGGAAATTAGCACTATAAACGACCGCATAAAAGAGTTAGAGGCGGACAATAAATCTAAAGAGTAATTTAAGGAGGTGAAAGTTTTGAAAGTAGCAATTTCAACCGATGGAGATAGTGTATCAGCTCATTTTGGCCGCTGTCCTTGTTTTACCGTTATGGAGGTTGAAGACGGTAAGGTAATTGGCAGAGAAGTAATAGACAATCCTGGCCACCACTCAGGGTTTTTACCTCAATTTTTGAACAAAAAAGGCGTAAGCGCTATTGTTGTTGGCGGTATGGGTCAGAGAGCCGTAGACTTATTTGCTGAAGCAGAAATAAAGGTTGTAGTAGGGATTAGCGGCAAGATTAGTGAAGTGGTAGCGAAACTTCAAAATGGAACCCTGGAAGGCGGGGAAAGTTTATGCAGGCCAGGTTTAGGAAAAGGCTATGGATTAGATAAAACTGAATGTGATCATCCGGAAGAAAAGGATTGTTAAGGAGGGCTTGTTTAGGATTCGCCTAAACAGCAGCTTTTTCTGGGATCCTCTGTTTAGGCGAATCCTAAACAGATACTAATGGAGGTAATAAGATGAAGATTTGTGTAACTTCGCAAGGAGATAACTTAGATTCAGCAGTTGACCCCCGGTTTGGCCGCTGTCAGTATTTTATTATTGTAGATACAGATAGTTTAGGATTTGAAGCAATCGGGAATCCTAATGTTTCTGGTATGGGCGGGGTTGGAATTAAATCAGCACAGTTTATGTCAGAAAAGGGAGTAAAGGTTGTTTTAACCGGAAATGTCGGGCCTAATGCTTTTCAAACTTTAAAAGCAGCCAATATTGAAATAATTACCGGAGTCTTAGGTATTGTGAAAGAAGCTGTGGAGAAATATAAAAAAGGTGAGTTTAAATCAACAAACGGTCCTAGCGTCGATTCTAAGTTTGGGGCCGCATAAAAGAAAAAGAAAATAAGGGAGGTGTAAAATGCCGAGAGGAGATGGAACAGGTCCTTTTGGGCAAGGCCCAGGGACAGGTAGAGGAAATGGGTTAGGGAAAGGAAGTCGTAATCGTCCTGGCTTAGGCCCCGGAGGTTTTTGTGTTTGCTCAGGTTGCGGAATGAAAGTTGTACATCAGGCAAGCACGCCTTGTTATTCAACAAATTGTCCAAAATGCGGAATGAAAATGGCGAGAGGATAATTTTGGAAAAAGCAGCAGAAAATTATAAAATGTATCTAGAGCGAACTGAGCTTTATAAAAAGTTTGGTTATGATATTGAAGCTGAAAGGAAGTTTTTGCTTGATAAGTTAGAGCCTCTTTACGGTGATATTCTAGAAGTTGGTACCGGTAAAGGGTATTTAGCAGTTATTTTAGCTAAAGAGGGGCATAGTTTTATTAGTTTAGATATTTCTGAAGAGGAACAGAAGTTTGCTCAGCTGCATTTAAAACATTTAGGGTTGGAGGGAAGAGTAGATTTTAAAATAGGCAATGCTGAAAATTTAAGTTTTGCTGATAAAAGCTTTGATATAGTCATTTCTGCTCACTTGATACACCATCTTGGTAATCCCTTTAAGGTTATCGATGAATTTATACGAGTTATTTCTTATGAAGGAAAGATTATTCT